>VGXK01000141.1 GCA_016873355.1 Phycisphaerae bacterium
GAAAAGGCCGAGCGCCCACGCCACGATTCCAGCGCCGAGATAGCCGAGCGCCAGCAGCGGGCGACGCAGCAGATACGCCCACGCGCGCTGGTTGCTTTCGATCATGTCGGCGCCGTCGCAGGCGCCGGCGGGCGTCGAGAGCGGCAATCCCACCGCCCAGAGGATTCCCGCAAGCGCCGCCAGGAAGCCGAGGAAAAGCGCCACGCCGTAGAGCACGCCGCCGATCATGTCGAGCACCGGCACCCGCATGAGAAGCGCCGCGATTCCACCGACGAGGAAGAGTCCGCCCACGAAGAGCGGCGGCAGCAGCTCCGCGAACGCGAAGCTCGTCCAGCGCGAGAGCGAGAAGGACATCGCGTCGGAGGGCGGCAGCGCCGGCCGCTCCGCGATCGCGATCGCGGTCATGCGGCAGAGCGCTCCGCCGCCGATCGAAAGCAGCATGAACGCGAAGATGCCGAAGATCACCACGAAGCCGCGGTCTCGCCGCCAGAGGTCGGCCGGAAGATCGAGCACGAGCAGGCCGAACGCCTCGATCGACTCCATCGGCGCAAGCGTGACCACGCCCTGCACGATGCGATCGAGCAGCACGGACACCGCGAGCGAGGTCGACGCGAACGCGCCGCGCGGCGAGAGCGTCTCGTCCACCTCGAGCCTGGCGCGCGTCAATCGATCGACGAGGGAGGTTTCCCCGCGATCGTGGGCGTCGCGGCGGCGCGTCTCGAGCTCGCTCGAGAGCCACGCCGCGTCGACCGCATTGATCTGGAGATCGGCGGGACGCTCGTCGCGCGGAACGAATTCGCTCGTGATGGCGAAGAGCCGGGTGCGCACCGCGTTGCGGGTCGCCTCCGTCGGCACCGGACGCAGCAGGCCGGGCGGTTCGACGACGGGACCTCGAAGGCCGTCCCAGAGGCGGCCGCCGAGCGAGAGCACGAGCACGAGGAAGGTGGCCAGGAGCAGCGCCCCCGGCCGCAGCGCCATCGGGACCGCCGCGAAGAGTCGATGGACGCGGAACAGTCGACGAGGATCGAAGGCCTCACCGTGGTTCGAATCGTTCATCGTGGCCTCCAGAACGCGTGCGAGGGGATGCTAACGGTTTCCAGCTCGTCGCGGCGAGCGCTTCCGGGGTGGACACGCGCAAGGTCGATGCTACTGTTGCCCTCGATGCCCACCCCGATCCGCGCCATCGAGCCGAGGCACCTGGCCGTGCGATGCGTGGCGTGCGGCCTCTCGATGCGCGATCCGTCGGCGGACCGGTGCCCACGCTGCGGCATCGATCTCGGCGAGCGACCGCCTCGCAGCTACGCGGAGATGGAAGGGCTTCTGGAGACCACGGAGCGACCGGTGGTGCTGCGACGCGCCGGATGGCAGGAGCGGCGGCTCGTGGAGCGCTGGATCATGGTGGGCTTCCTCTCGGCGATGGTGATCGTGGCCGTGATCGGCATCGTGCTCGCCGTCGAGCGCGGCTGAGCGCCGGCCCGCCGCCGCGACGGTACCTTTTGCGTCATGCCCCACGACGCCGCCCCGGTCCTGGCGGAGATCGATCGCACGCTCGACGCGTCGCTGGCGCGCCTGGTCGAGTTTCTCCGGATTCCGTCGGTGAGCACGGATCCCGCGTTCGCGCCGCAGGTGCGGAGGTGCGCCGAGTGGATCGCCGGGCAGCTCCGCGAGTGCGGATTCGAGACCACGGTGCACGCCACGCGCGGCCATCCGATGGTGACGGCGAAGGCGCCGGGTCCGTCGGTGACGGCGCCTCGGATCCTCTACTACGGTCACTACGACGTGCAGCCGCCCGATCCGCTCGACCTCTGGGAGAGCCCGCCGTTCGAGCCGGCGATTCGCGAGGGCCCGCACGGCAGGCAGGTCGTCGCGCGCGGCGCCGTCGACGACAAGGGCCAGGTGATGACCTTCGTGGAGGCGTTCCGCGCCTGGAAGAAGGTGCACGGATCGTTCCCCTGCGCGATCACGGTCGTGCTCGAAGGCGAGGAGGAGTCCGGCAGCCCGAGCCTCGTGCCGTTCGTCGAATCGCACGCGAAGCTGCTCGCGGCCGACACCTGCGTGGTCTGCGACACGGGCATGTGGGACATCGACACGCCCGCGATCACCGCGATGCTGCGAGGCCTCGTCTACGCGGAAATCGTGCTGAAGGGGCCGAGCCACGACCTGCACTCGGGCATGTACGGCGGCACGCTCCGCAATCCCATCAACGCGCTTGCGTCGATGATCGCGGAGCTGCACGATCGCCGCTCGCGCGTGACGCTGTGCGGCTTCTACGACCGCGTGATCCCCATTCCCGCCGATCTCGCGTCGAAGTGGAAGGCGCTGCCGTTCGACGAGAACGACTTCCTCTCGACCGCCGGCATGCGCGCCGGCTGGGGCGAGGAGGGTTTCTCCATGCTCGAGCGCATGTGGGCGCGGCCGACCTGCGACTGCAACGGCATCCTCGGCGGCTACACGGGCGTGGGCGGCAAGACGGTGATTCCCGCGGTGGCGAGCACGAAGGTCTCGTTCCGTCTCGTGCCCGATCAGAGTCCCGCGGAGGTCTTCGACGCGCTCGACGACTTCGTCCGCGCGCACACGCCCGAGGGATTCCGCGCGGAGGTGATCCGGCACTCGGGAAGTCCCGCGGTGCGCGTGCCGATCGATTCGCCGTGGCTCGCCGCGGCGTCGCGTGGACTCGAACGCGTCTACCGCGTCAAGCCCGCCATCATCGGCACCGGCGGCAGCATTCCCGCGGTCGGCGACTTCCGCCGCATTCTCGGCATCGACGCCCTGCTCGTCGGCTTCGGGCTCGACGACGATCGCGTGCATTCGCCGAACGAGAAGTTCGAGGTGACCTGCCTCGAGCGCGGCATCCGCTCCCACGCCGCCATGCTCGAGGAATTCGCGCGCACGCCGCGCTCGGCGCCGGGGGGCGGCGCCGAATGATCGACGGCATCTCCGCGCTCGCGCTGGTCGCGGCCGCCGCGTCGATGTCGCAGGTCGATGTGCAGCTCGATCGATTCGGCGTCGGCGACCGCTGGCGCGCGGGCGACCTGGTGGCGATCCAGGTCACCTTCACGAGCGATGGCGCCGACGCGCTGCCGGTGCGGGTGGAGTGGGAGATCCCCGACGCCAACGGCGACATCGTGCAGAACTCGCGGTCGCTCGTGCTCAATCCGCGCCAGCCGACCACGCGCTGGCTCTACGGCCGGCTGCCGCCGAATCGAGGCGGCTTCGGCGGCGGCGAACTCATCACGCTCGTGCGGGTCTTCGAGGAGCGCGACGGCCGGCGCGTGCGCGAGCTCGCGTCGCAGCGCATCAAGCCGGAGGACGCCAAGAATCGGCCGGTCGAGGTGTCGATCGAGGACGACCTGATCGGCGTGATCGGTCCGGGCCGCTGCGGGCTCGACGGGTACGAAAGCGTTCCGGCGAACTCGGATCGCATTCCCTCGCTCAACACCGTGACGGCGATCGCGCGCGGCATGGACCCGCGCAACCTTCCCGACCGCTGGGAGGGATTGTCGGGATTCCAGGCGATCGTCTGGAGCGAAGGCGCGCCGTCGGCGCTGTCGCCGGAGGCGGCGGAGGCGCTGCTCGCGTGGATCCGGCGCGGCGGACACTTCGTGGTGATTCCTCCGGAAGCGGGCAATCCGTGGTCGTTCGGTTCGAGCACGGCGCATTCGCTCTCGCCGCTGCTGCCGAGCGCGGCGCCCGAGCGCCGCGAAGGCGTTCCGATCGAGCGACTGCTGCCGATCCTCTCGAAGAGTTCGGGACTGCGCGTCGCGGATGCGGCGATGCCGATCCTCGTCTTCGATCCCGCGAAGCTCGATCGCGGCTACGACGCGCTGCTGGCCCTTCCATGCCCGCGAGATCTCTCCAACGGCGAACTGCATCCGGAGCCGGGTTCCGTCGACGGCGCGATCGTGGCCGTGCAGGCGCGCGTGGGATTCGGGCGAGTCTCGATCATCGGCATCGACGTGGATTCGCTGAATCGGCGCCGCCTCCTGCCCGGCGATCTTCCGCAGGCGGACGTCTTCTGGAACGTGGTGCTCGGTCGGCGCGGCGACACGCCGAGTGCCCTCGACTTCCAGCTCTGGGCGGATTCCGATCCTCGCCGGCTCGTGCGAAGCGTCGGCAACACCTTCTCCGTCGACGGCGAGCCGATCGCGGGCCGCATCGGTCTCGCGGGCCGCGCGGCCCTGAGCCTGCTCGGCATTCTCGTGCTCTTCGCGAGCTACTGGGCGGTGGCGGCGCCGCTGTCGTGGATCGTGCTCGGCCGACTGCGGCGCCGGCGCGACGCGTGGATGCTCTTCGTGATCGTGGCGTCGGGATTCACGGCGGTCGCGTGGGCCATGTCGCGGCTCAGTTCCGACACGAGCGCTCGCATCCAGCACGTCACGCTGCTCGACTGGGTGGCGCAGGGTCCCGACGAGCGACCGACCGATCAGCCTCGCTGGGCCCGCGCGACGACCTGGTTCAGCGCCTCGCTACCGGGATACGGCTCGTCGACGATCGCGGTGGAGCCGACGACCGGCGAGCGCAACCTGATCGGCGTCTGGACCGTGCCGCCCTCCGGTTCGAGCACCGTCTTCCCGAATCCGTCGCGCTACGACGCGCCGATCTCGACGCCCGATTCGATCACCGTGCCGACCCGCGCCACCTCGAGCGAATTCGAGGCGCGCTGGGTGGGAAGCGTGGATCCCTCGTGGGGAACGCTTCCGCTCGCCGACGGGTCGCCGGGAATCACGGCGACGGTGCAGTGGGTCGTCGAGCCTCGCTGCGCCGTCTCCGGCTCGATCGTGCATCGGCTGCCGGGCACGCTTCGCGACGTGCGCCTGCTCCATGTCTCGCCGCTGCGCAATCCCTCGCCGCGCATGATCGATCCGCCCGAGCTCGCGAACGCGCCGCCCAGACCGGCGGCCGCGCCGAAGCCGCCGCAGGTGATCCAGCCGAGCGGCATGCCGCCGAACGCGGGGCGCTTCGTGGAGATTCCGGAATGGGCGCCGGGGCAGCCGCTCGACCTGGCGCTCGCGCTCTATCGCACCGGACCGTCGACGCCGTTCGCGGGAGATCTCGCATCGATCTCGGGCGCGTTCAACCAGCGCTACTACCGGCCGGTGGCCGAGTCGAGCTACGTGGCGTCGACCTTCTCCGGGGAGCAGGGCTTCCGCCAGCAGCTCGATCTCATGGGCTTCTACTGGTGGCTCGAGCCGCCCGCGTACATCATGAATCCGCCGCGCGACGTGTCCATCGGCCGCGTCGTGCGCACCTTCGGCCACTCGCTCGATCTTTCGCCCTGGTCGAATCGACCGTGCCTCGTGATCGTGGGATTCCTCGACGGCTCCGAGTGTCCGGTGCCGATCACGATCGACGACGAGCGGCCGGAGAGCAGCGGACTCACGGTCGTCCGCGTGATCGTTCCGCTTCCCGTGGACGCGTCTCTGCTTCCGGCGCCGCGCTGACGGCGATCCCTCCCGCAACTCCCTCCGTACACTTCCGGGCCCGCCATGGCGATGATCGAAACCGTCAACCTCACCAAGAAATACGGTGAGCTCGTCGCGCTCGACAACCTCAACCTGACGATCGAGGAAGGGGTCTGCTTCGGCTTCATCGGCCCCAACGGCGCCGGCAAGACCACGACGATCAAGATCCTCGCCACGCTGCTGAAGCCCACCTGGGGCGAGGCTCGCATCGACGGCAAGGTGATCGGCTACCAGAACTCGCTCATCCGGCCGATCATCGGCTTCGTGCCCGACTTCATGGGCGCGTACGAGGACATGGTGGTGCTCGAGTACCTCGAGTTCTTCGCCGCCTGCTACGGCATACACGGCAAGAAGCGTCAGCAGGTGGTGCACGACGTGCTCGAGCTCACCGATCTCACCTACAAGGCGAATTCCGAGGTGAACGGTTTGTCGCGCGGCATGCAGCAGCGCCTCAGCGTGGCGCGCGTGCTGCTGCACGATCC
>VGXK01000142.1 GCA_016873355.1 Phycisphaerae bacterium
GACGAGGGCCTCGCGATCGGCCATCGACGCGCGTTCGGGAACGATCATCGTCGCGTCGAACCACGGGGCCATCCGCCCCTGGTGCACGATGCTGCCGAAGGCCCAGAGCCGCGGCGCGGAGATGCTCGAATCGCCGAGCCATCTCGACCATCGACGCGCCGCCGAGGCGCCGCCGGGCTGCGCGCCGCGCCACTCGACGAGCGACGCGAGGCGACCGAGCACATCCGCCGCGGTTCCCGGCAGGTCGAATCGAAGCGGCCGATGCAGCAGCGAATCGATCGCGCGAAGCCACGCCTCCTGCGCCTCGGCCGCCGGTCGCAGCTGCCGCTGCGCCTCGATCCACGCCTCGAAGCGATCGAAGTCCTCCTGCGGCGATCCGGAGAGCACGAGTTCCGTGATCGCCGGAAGCTGCCGATCGAGCCACGACGCGGCGAAACGATCGAACGCGTCGCCCGCCCCCTCCGCCGGCGCGATGCGCTGTCCCGCGATCACGGCCACCACTTCCGGCGCCAGCCCCGGTTCGGAGAGCAGCGATCCGAGCATGCCGGCCGCCCACGCGCCGCGCCAGATCTCGCCGGGCGAGCGAGGCGCCGCCGCAAGATCCGCGCGGAACGGCTCGATGAGCGCTTCCGCCGTCGCGGAATCGTCGACGCGCCGAAGCAGCGACATCGAGCGGTCGAGCAGCGCGCGGCGCGTCACCGCGTCGAGTCTCGGCCACGCGCGACCGACCGATCGCTGCGCTTCGCTCCACGCGCGAATCGCGCCGCGATCGTTCGGCGCCTCGTTCGCGATCGACTCGAGCGCGAATGCGGCGCCTCGCGCCTGGGCGAGCGCCTGGTCGAGCTCGAGCGACGCGAGCGTGGCTCGGAAGCCTGGCACGCGCGGGTAGGAGACGGGAACCGTCGGAGCGCCTGCCGCGGCGCCGGGTCCGCTCGAGGGGCCGCCTCGTGCGCCGGGCGCCGTGGCCGCTCGATTCGCGGCCGCTCGATCGGCAAAGGAGGAGCCCGAGGGTGCGCCGCCTCCGGTCGCATCGCCAGCGTTCGCGGCGCCGGCGGCGGAGGTTCGCGCGCCGTCGGACGACGCCGACGCGGGCGCGGAGGTCGGTGCGTTCGCCGCCGCCGAATCCGGTCGGTCGAGCGACGGCACGATCATCAGCACGAGCATCGTGGCGAGCGCCGCGGAGACGAGCAGCAGTCCCGAGACGATGCCGAGCAGGATGACATCGGTCTTCGTGAGGGCGCGGGTCGGCGGCGCTTCGCTCGTTCCCGCGGCGCCGCCGGCGCTCGCGCGTGCGGCACGCGCGGGAGCACCGCCGCCGATCGCGGCCGTGGCTCGCATCGACGCAATGTGCTGCTGCAATCGGCCCGAGCGGGCGGCCGCCGCGAGTCCAGACGCCACGCGCGAAAGCCCCGCCGACGACACGCCGTAGCGCTTGGCGAGAATCGCGAGCCGGCTTCGCGCGGAGGCGTTCCAGCCGCCGCTCGAAAGGAGAATCGAGAGCACTTCGCGATCGAAGTCGGTGAGTCCCTGGCGATTCACGCGGGACCTCCTGCCGGCGCTCCCGACGAATCCGGCGTCGGCGCAGGCGCAGGCGTCGGCGCAGGCGCAGGCGTCGGTGCGGGCGCAGGCGTCGGTGCGGGCGCAGGCGTCGGCGCAGGCGCCGCCGATATGCGTCGATCGAGCTGCGCGAGTTCGCGGCCCCACGGATCGGGACCCCACTCCGGAACGAGCGCGCGATGCTGATCGAGCACGGCTCGCGCCGCCGCCGGATCTCGACGAGCCAGAATCCGCACCTGCCGCGTCCGCGCTTCGAACCACGCCGCCTCTCGCGGCGGCAATCCCGCCACGAGCGATCGCAGGCATTCGATCGCGAGATCGTCGTCGCCGCGCTTCTCGGCAAGGGACGCGAGCACTTCGAGCGCGGTCGAGTCCGCCGGTCGTCGTTCGCGCAGCATCTTCACCGCGTCGAGCGCTCGCGCCTGCCGCTCCGCCGTCGCCGACGACGAATCCGGCAGCTCCAGGGCCGCGCGCCCCACCGCAAGCGCAATCGCCGCGAGCGACGACTCGTCCATCGACGCGCCGCCGTCGGCGAGAATCGCCGCGCCGAGATCGACCGTGATCCCGCGCGAACGCTCGTCGCCGCCTCGCTGCGCCGCCACGAAGAGCGATCGCCGCGCGATCGACTCGAACGGCGTGCCGGGCGCCAGCGCTTCGAGATCGGCGAGCATCCGCGCCGCGTCGTCGATCCGCGACTCGAGCGCCGCCACCTGGAGCTCGCGCAGGCGGATCTCCGCGTCGATGTCGGCGAGCTCGAACTCCCCCGCCGCTTCACGCGCCCGAAGCGAGGCGATCGCCGCCGTCGCGTCGTCGGCGCCCGCCGAGCCGAGCGCCAGCGCGCATTCGATGCGGCGCCGCAGCCAGGTGCGCCGCGTCGACGCGTCCGGCGCATCCTCGTCGCGCACGAGGTCGAGGTATTGCGAGGCGAGCGGCACGCGCTCGCTCGACGACGCCGCACGGAAGAGGCGGTAGAGCAGTTCCTCCGCCGCCCGCAGCGCCTCCGGCCACGCCGTCGAACCGCGCGGCACCGCGAGCAGTCGCGCGAGCTCGTCGTATCCCGCGCTCGGCTGACCCCGGATCCGCGAGATCTCGGCGCGCGTGGCGAAGGCGCTCTCCGGGTAGCGCTCGATCAGCCGATCGACGATCCGGTTCGAGGTCGCGTCGAGCACGCGACGATCGCCTTCGCCATTCGCCGCGGCGCGAGCCGCCGACTCGGCGGCGAGCCAGAGCGCTTCCGCCGCGCGAGGCGCGGGCAGACCCTCCGCCGCCTCCTCGAAGAGCGCGCTGGCTCGCGCGTGATCGCCGGCGCCGACGAGGCACCACGCCGCAAGCTGCTGCGCCGCCGCGCGGGCGGTGGGACTTGCGATCGCGTCGCGCTCGCGCACCGCGTCGAGCAGCGTGGCCGCGGCGCGGCGGAACGGCTCCACCCGATCGCCGGTCGAGTTCTTCGCGGACTGGTATTCGCGCAGTCCACGGATGTAACCGGCCACGAATCCGCCCGCGGGAAGCGCCGCGGTGGGGATTCGCTCCGCGAGATCGACCACGTCGGAAAGCTCCTCCTGCGCCGCAAGCTGCGCCAGCGCCGACTGCGTGAACGGAACCGCGCCGTCGATCGCGAGCACGGATTCGGGTGAGCACTCGAGCACCGCCACGCGAAGCCACGCCGGCGGCACGGCCCCCAACCGCGCCAGCGCCTCGAGCTGGAGCTTCGCGGCCGTGAAGTCCTGCACGAGCAGGAGCGAAAGCAGGCGCCATCCCGGCGCGCTTCGGCGCACGCTCGCCGCCGTGCGCGAGTCGGCGAGCAGCGCGAACCACGGCTCGCCCGCCGCCGCTCCGTCGAGCAGCGTTCTCGCGATCGCGGCGCCGAGCACGGCGCTGGCGTAGGGCTCCTCGCCGCGGCGATCGACCGAGACGTCGTCGGGCACGGGATCGGCCGCGCCCGTGTCGAGCAGCGCCAGGAAGATCTCCTGCGCCTGCGTGGCGCGCTGATTCGACTCGCCCACCGATGCGCGCGGACGCTCCTCCGCTCCCGTCTGCATCGACGACGATCGCGCGAGCATGGCCAGGTGCAGGTTCGCCCACGCCTGCACGAACTTGGTCGACTCGAGCACGAGTCGCTTGCGATCGACGGTGTCGAGCAGCGTCTCCGCCTCGAGTCCGACGCTGCGGTCGAGGCGACGATCGTCCTGTCGAAGATCGACTTCGAAGTTGCGGCGGATGCGCTCCGCTTCCGCGGCCACCGCCCGAAGCGCCGCCACCGCCGACGCCGGGTCCTCGCCCTCCGCGGGCCTGCCGAGACGCAGTCGCTCGAGTCGTCGCTCCTCGCGTCGCTGCCGCGCCCGCAGCGCCTCGAGCCAGAGCTCGTCGGCATCGACGTCCTGGAGGAACGGTCGAAGCTTCGCGGCGATTTCGACGCCCGCGTCGGGATCGAGCTCGCCCGATCGAAGCCGCCGCACCTCGATTCCGGCGAGCCGTTCCGCGAGATCGCGACGCTCGAGGTCGGAGCCTTCGCGCTCGAGCCGTCCGATGAGCAATTCCGCGAGCAGCCGATCGAGGCCCTGTCGTTCGAGCCAGAGCGCGAGTCGTTCCTCCGACTCGCGCGCCGTCGGCGGCGACGCCGCTCGCGGCGCGCCGGATTGCGCCGATGCCGCACGCGCACTCGCCGGCGCGGCGCTCGCGGACGCCGGCGCGACGCTCGCGAGGGCCGCCGTCGCCGACAGCGCCGCCGCGACGCGAACGATCGCGTCGCCGCACCGTCGCCCCGATCCCGCGCCGCCGCCGCGCCTCATCCGCCCGGCTCCCCGGGCACGTAGGTCACCCGCTCGAATCCCGCGTCGGCCGCCGCCTGCATCGCCGCCGCCGCCGCCGACACCGGCGGTCCCGGATGCACCCGCACGAAGAGCCCCGGCTCGCGCGGAAGCTCGCGGAGCGCCTCGGCGAGTCGGTCGCGCTGCCGGAAGTTCCGAGTTCCGATCGTGAAGAGATCGCCCTCGGCATCGCGCCGAACCTCCACGATCTGCGGGGCGAGATCGCTCGCGCCGCCCCCGCGCGAACCGCCGAGCTGCGGCGAGAGCCGATCTTCCGGCCGCCCCGCCGCCGTGGTGAAGATGAAGTAGCAGAGCAGCAGGAAGGTGGCGTCGATCATCGCCGCCACGCTCAGCGTGATGCGGGGTCGTCGACGGGAGCTCGAAGGTGCAAGTCGCATGTCAGCGTCCCGGGCTCACCGCGAGCGTGACGCCTTCGATCCCCGATTCGCGCAGCGTCGTGAAGAGCGCATTGAGCGCCGCGGCCGGCGCGCCTCGATCGGCGCGAACCACGGGCCGGATCTCCCCCTGCTCGAGGCGCACGCGCCGCGCGATCGTGGCGAGTTCCTGGAGCGAGCGCGTGGAGTCGAGGATCACGATCTCGCCCGTGCGCGTGAGATTCACGATGAGTCCCGGATCCCGGCCTCCCCCGCGCTGTTCGCCGCGTTCGCGCGGAAGATCGAGCTCCATCTGCGCCTGCGCCGCGAGTTGCGTCGTCGTCAGGAAGAAGATGAGCAACTGGAAGACGACGTCGATGAGCGGCGTGAGGTCCTGCTCGAGCGTGCGCGGTCGGTTGCTCCGGGCGCGGAATCTCACGCGACCCGCTCCGGCGCGCGGGCCGGCGCCGCCACCGGCGAATCGACGAGCAGCACCATCTCGTCCATGAGCGCGCCCGCCTCGGCGGCGTACGCGTCGATGCGATTCCGCAGCCACGAATAGATCGCCACGCACGGAATCGCCACCACGAGTCCCTGGAAGGTGGTGATGAGCGCGATGCTGATGTTGTCGGCGAGCCGCGCGTAGTAGTCGCTGTCGCCGACGGCGCTCGTGGCGACGGTGTCGAAGGCGCCGATCATTCCCTGCACGGTGCCGAGCAATCCGAGCAGCGGCGCCACGGTGCCGATCGTGGCGAGACCGTCGGTGGAGCGCTGCAGGCGCGCCACCTGCTCCTCGCCCGCCTCGCGCAGCGCGTCCTTCATCTCGAACGCGCCGAACGGGCTTCGCAGGTAGCGAGCGAGTCCGGGGGCGAGCACGCGGCAGAAGAAGCTGTCGTTGAGCGGATCGGCGCAATAGGCGGCCGCCGCCTCGATCTGCCTCGCCGCGAGCATGCCTCGCACGGCGCGGATCGAGTCGGGCGGCAGGATCGAACTGCGCCGGATGATCGCCACGTGCACCACGACGAGCGCCACCGCGAACACGCTCAAGGCGATGATGAGGTAGCCGATCACGCCTCCGCCGACGATGAACTTGAAGAAGGAGGATTCGCCGTCGGCGGCCAGCGCGAGCAGGGACGTGTGATTCATCGGGGTTCCGTGGGGGGTTGGACGGGAGCGATCCGTGGC
>VGXK01000143.1 GCA_016873355.1 Phycisphaerae bacterium
TCGACGAGTCGACCCGATCCGAAGCGGAGCGTGAGCGATTCGGCGCCGAGTGCGGTCGTCGGGGATTCGAGCGGGCTCGAGACGATGCGCGAGGCTCCGGCAAGCGCGCGCACGAGCAGCGAATGAAAACCCGGCACGAGCGTTCCGGTGCCGGCGACCGAGGTGAGGATCGACGCGTCGGAGCTCGACACCGTGTGAGCAGCGATCGTCGACGGATTCGAGAGTGCCGTCGCCGAAGTGCGCAACGCCAGGAGCAGCGAGCGACTCTCCTGGAGCGATGCTCGTGCGATCGAGAGTCGGGCGATCCGCGACTGGAGCGGAAGCCTGCGCCGAGCATCGGGCGCGAGCATCTGCTCGATGAGGCTGGAGAGGTCGAGTCCGCTCGAGACTCCGATGCCAGAGGTGAAGCTGCTCATGCGCGAGCGAAGTCGGGATCGATTGATCACCACGACGAGTCGCAGTGATGCGCAAACGGATCGACGCCCTCGCGCGGCGCGGATCTGCGCCGCCGACGACGGGAGAGCGTCAGCAGGTCACTGGCCCACCCCGCGAGAACTCGCTCGAACCGTCGACGAGCGTTGGCGACGGTCGCAAGCGGGCTTGGCGTGGCGTTCTTCGTCATCGACGAAATCGCCGTGTCATCCTTGATGTTCGGTTCGCCGTGCTCGCGGCCGGTGAGCATGACGCCGGGGATCGGCAGGCCAGAGCGCCCGATGCAGTCGAAGTCGGCGCCAACCGGAGAAGTGTTCGTCTGGAAGGAGCGGCAGCAGAAAAGACCGGTAACATTATCAGTCAGATAATTGGCACCTTGGTTGTGCAAGCAGGCCGTGTTTCGATTACCATTCGTCGGTCCTGGTCCACGGATGGGCCGTGTGGTTCCACGTGGAACGCGTTCATTGCGACAGGAGGTCGCTCATGGGACCTGTGGAAGGGCGTGGCAAGGACGGGAGCTCACAGCGCCAGGTTCGAAAGCTTGGCCGAGGTCTGGGCTCATTGATTCCGGTGGTTGGCGTCAATCGGAGCGGGTCTTCTGCAGGAACGGGCACGGTGGACGACGATCGTCGAGTCGCTGCCCCGGTGGCCGAATCCGCATCGGTCGAGGGTCGCCGGCATGGGCACAGTTCAATTGCCGCTGCCGGCATTGAGGCCGATGTTCCACGTGAAACGTCCATGGGGGTTCGCGCAGAGGCTGGAGTTCGATTGACAGCAGCAGCTCGCAGCGCTTCCAGCGAAGTGGACGAGATTCCGCTTGAGGCGATTTCCCCGAATCCCCACCAGCCGCGCGAGGGCTTCGATCCCGAGTCGATCAGCGCGCTTGCTGACTCGATCAAGTCGTCCGGGCTTCTTCAGCCGATCGTGGTGCGTCCGGCTGCCGGCGCCCGCCCTGGCCGTTTCGAGGTGATCGCTGGTGAGCGTCGGCTTCGCGCCGCGCAGCACCTCGGATGGTCGGCGATCCCCGCGATCGTTCGAAGCGCAACCGATCGAGAATCGGCTCAATTCGCGTTGATCGAGAATGTGCAGCGTGAGGATCTCAATCCCGTCGAGCGAGCGTTCGCGGTTCGCTCACTCTGTGAGGACTTTGATCAAACGCACCAGCAAGTCGCGGAGTCGGTCGGGCTCGATCGCGCGTCTGTGTCCAATCTCATTCGCTTGACCGAGCTCGATGGACGAACGCTCGATCTGGTGCGGCGAAGCAAGCTGAGCGCGGGTCATGCTCGGGCACTGCTCGCAGTCAAGGACCTATCGATTCGATCACTCCTCGCGGACACGGCAGTGATGGAAGAGTGGTCGGTGCGCACGCTCGAACGAGAAGTGCAGCGCGCCGTCGATCGAGCTCAGTCGAGCACAGGCTCGCGATCGTCGCCGGGGGCGCCAACGCGATCGGCGCATGTCACCGATCTCGAGACACGCCTGAGCCGCGCTCTTGGAACTCCCGTGCACATTCAGCTCGGCAGGAAGAAGGGCTCGGGCAAGATGACGATCGACTTCTTCAGCAACGATCAGTTTGAAGGTGTCCTGGCGAGACTCGGCGTCGAATCGTCTCTCGGCGGATAGTCGTGTTGCTTGCGGAGGACACCCTTTCTGCGAGGGCGTTCCCTCCTGCGTGCTTCTTCGTGTCGGCGCACGAGATCGTCGCGGCCAGACTGGCCGGCTCGTGTCACTTATAGGACTTTATGGCAACTCCTAGAGCGGTGACGACTCAGGCGTAGCGAGCTGGCGTTGGCGAGACGAGTGTGGCAAGGAGGGCGAAGCAGGCGGATCTTGAGGATCCCGCCGATGGAGCCCGACGATGCCACACGAAGTCGCAGCCCGCCAGATCGCTACGAATGAGGAGGAACCGCTCTAAGTCGCCACGGTCTCTGCCGGCATCGGCAACCGAACGCTGGCGTTCGCTTCCGCCGACAGCAGTTCCGCGATCACCGCGCGAGCCCGCTGCGTTCCGTGGTTGAGCACGAACATCGTCGGGCTCGGACGAAGCGAGCGCGCCCATGCGAGCAGCTCGCTCTGATCCGCGTGCCCGGACAGCAGCTCGAGCTTCGTTCGCGTGGCGCGCACCTCCAGGATCGCATTGCCGATCTGAATCCTTTTCGCGTCGGCGGCAAGACCATGCCCGAGCGTTCCGTCGATCTGATGTCCCGCGAGCACGACCTCCGTCGTCGGCTCCTCGATCGCGCCCGCCAGGTGATGGAGGATCGGGCCCGCATCGCAGAATCCGCTGCCCGCGAGAATGATCGCCGCGCCTCGGCGTCGCTCCACCTTCAGCGACTGGCGTCGCGAGTGGAGCGGATGCAGCTCGGGGAACTGCAGCGGGTCGTCGCCGCGAAGCACGCTCTCGCGCAGCGACTCGTTCAGAAGCTCGGGATAGCGCGCATGAAGTTCCGATGCGAAGACCGCCATCGGGCTGTCGAGATAGACCGGCAATCCATGCAATCGCCCGTTCGCTCGAAGCCTCGCGAGTCGATGCAGCAGATTCTGCGCCCGCCCGAGGCTGAAGGTCGGCATGAGCACGCGCCCGCCCCGGCTCGCCGCTCGATCGAGCACTTCGCCGAGCGCATGATCGATCTCCGCGGGCGCACCGAATCGCTTCGCGCCGTTCGTGCTCTCCATGATCACGACATCGACCGCCGGCGGCGACGCGCGAACACGCAGCAACGAGGGCGTCGACGGTCCCAGATCGCCGGAACAGAGGATGCGTCGCGCCGCGCCGCCATTCACCGCGCACTCGATTTCGACCGAGGCCGAACCGAGGATGTGACTTGCGTCGTGCAGGCGCACGCGCAATCCCGGGCGAATCGAGCGCCACGCGTCGTAGGCGAGCGGCTCGATGCGCGACGAGATCGCCTCCGCCTCGCGATGGTCGTAGATGACCGGCGGCGAACGGCGCCGCGTCAAGCGCTCGATCGCCGCGGAGTTCGGCTCGGGATCGATCACCCGCGCAATCGGCATCGTTCCCGTCTCGAATTCCGTGAGTCGCGTGGCCTGCAGCGATGCCGATCCTCGCAGCACGCGGGGCAGCAGCCGCGCCGTCGCCTCGGTGGCGATCACGGCGCCGCGGAATCCGAGTCGCGGCAGCATGCCGAGCCGCCCGCAGTGGTCCACGTGCGCGTGCGTCACGACGACCGCGTCGAGCGAAGGTGCATCGAACGGCGGCGCATCCGCGTTTCGCCACTCCTCGGCGGGGGAACCCTGGAAGAGGCCGAAGTCGACGAGCACGCGCCCCGCGCCGCATTCGACGAGCGTGCACGAGCCGGTCACTTCGCCGGCGGCGCCGAAGAGCGTGATGGACGGGGCCGAACCCACGCGTCGCGCCGAACGGGCGCGGCGTCAGGATAGCGGGATCGTGCAGCGAGCCACGGCTTGACGCAATCCCTCGAGCGGATCGCCGCGCGGCAGGAACTCGTGCGCCACGACGCCCCGGAACCCCGTGTCCGCGATTGCGCGGCAGATCGCGTCGTACTGGAGTTCCTGCCGATCGTCGAGTTCGTGCCGCCCGGGAACGCCGGCGGTGTGGTAGTGGCCGATCGCGTCGGCGTGGGTGCGGATGGTGCGAATCACGTCGCCTTCCATGATCTGCGCGTGGTAGATGTCGTAGAGCAGCTTGAAGCGCGGCGAGCCCACCGAGCGCACGAGCGCCGCGCCCCACTCCGAGCGATCGCACATGTGATCGCGATGGTCGATCTTCGAGTTGAGCAGCTCCATGACCACGGTCACGTTCACGCGCTCCGCGATCGGCATCACGCGTCGCAGCCCCGCGGCGCAGTGCGTCAAGCCGTCCGCATCGCTCATACCCGCGCGATTGCCGCTGAAGACGATCATCCGCTCGATTCCCGCGTCGGCGACGAGCGGCAGCAGTCGTTCGCACTCGGCGACGAGTCGATCATGATGCTGCGGCCGATTGAAGCCCTCGGCGATCGTGCACGGCCCGTTCGCGAGCGTGCACACGAGACCGTGCTTCGCGGGAATCGACCACTCGTTCTCGGAGAGCAGGTCGACGCCGACCAGTCCGCACGACTTCGCGTGCTCGCAGAGCGTGTCGAGGTTCCACGCGCCGAAACACCATCGGGCAACCGACTGTCGCAGCGCTCCGCGAGCGGGCGTGGCTGCCGGGGTGGGCACGGTCGCGCGGTCCTGGATGGTCGCGTTCTCTTGCGCCGCGCCGGTGGCGCGCTGCGAGCGTGCCGCGTCGGGCGACGCCTCGGCGGCGATCATGCCACCCGCCGCGGCCGCTGCGACGCCGGCACCGAGGAACGCCCGACGATCGATCTCTCTCTTCATGGGGCGCAGTATGACCGCGCGCCGACGGTGCCTGCAATGGAAAGCGACCCGCGGAGAGAACACCGCGGGCCGCCGTGGATGACCGGAGCATTGCGAACCCGTTCAGTCGCAATCGCCCCAGGTTCCGAGGAGAGCTTGAAGATCGTCGCCGCCCACCTCGCCGTCGGCGTCGAGATCGCCGGCGCGGAGGAACTTGACCGTCGCCGAGGCGCCGCGTGCAAGCGTGCGGCGAGAGACGCGGGCGAGTTGGAGGCTTTGCGAGAACATGGGGTCTCGTTCGATTCGGATCGACACTGGAGCCGTCGTGACCGCGTCATGGCGAAGCGGCCTTCGATGGCGGATAGCGGGGAGCGGCCGCCGTCTGACGGCTCGATCCGGCACTTCGGCGAAACATGGATCGCGGACCTCTAGAGCGGTGACGACTCAGGCGTCGCGAGCTGGCGTTGGCGAGACGAGTGTGGCAAGGAGGGCGACGCAGGCGGATCTTGTGGATCCGCCGATGGAGCCCGACGATGCCACACGAAGTCGCAGCCCGCCAGATCGCTTCGAATGAGGAGGAACCGCTCTAGACTCGGGCGCGCCGTGCATCGACGCCGTGGAGGACCTCGTCCCGCAGCGCTCCGTTCCCGCGCGCCGTTCGCCGCGCTCGTCGGGCTCGCGACGGCCTCGGCGCTGCTCGTCGGCGCGTGTCGCAGTCCGGGGACGGCGGACATCGGTCTGCCGGCGCCGGCCGGGACCCATTCGCCGAACGGCGCAACCGGCGGCAACGGCTCATCGCCGCGGGCGTCGCACGAAGTGATCGAACTCGTGGACGATCGCGGGCGCCGGATCGATTCGTTCGACGCACAGCTCGATCTTTCGCTTCGACGCGCCGACGGCGCGGCCGCGGACCTCGCGGGCGCGCTTCGCATGGCGCGCCCGGACCGATTCCGGCTGCGGAGCACGAAGTTCGGTTTCCTCGTCTGCGAGGTCGTGATGAGGGAAGGAAGCGCGTGGGCGATCATGAGCCCCGTGGTGAAGGATCAGGCTCGCGCTTCCGCGGAGGCGACGCACGATCTGCTGCGCGTGCTTGGATCGCTGCTCGGATGGAGAGCGTCCGGCACGGGCGAGCTTGCGATCGTCGCG
>VGXK01000144.1 GCA_016873355.1 Phycisphaerae bacterium
CGCCGGTCGTCGCGTCGATCCAGCGAAGCGCGTCGCCGCCGACGGCGCGAATCATCGCGGTGCAACGAGCGATCGCGGCGACGCCGGCGCCGGCGGACTCGGGCGGAAGCGAAGCGCCCATCGAGGTGCTCTTCGAGGTGTCCGATCCCGACGGCGATCCCGTGCACGCGATGCTGCTCTACAGCCCCGACGGCGGCGAGCGCTGGGCCCCGGTGAGCGTGAACGCCGACGGCGGTCGCGTCGAGTTCCCGCCGTCGAATCTTCCCGGCGCGCTTCCCGGCAAGGGCGTGCTTCGACTTCGCGCAAGCGACGGCCTGAACGTGACGGACTCCGACGGCGTGATCGAGTCGCTCTTCATGGAAGGCAATCCGCCCGACATCCACATCCTCTCGCCGAACGCGGACACCTACGCGCAGGGCGCGAGCGTGGTGCTGCACGCCTCCGGCTGGGACATGGAGGACGAGTACCTGCCGGATGCGTCGCTCGACTGGTGGAGCGATGTCGACGGTTGGATCGGCACGGGCCGGCTGTTCACCACCCGGTCGCTCTCGCCCGGCTCGCATCTCGTGACGCTCGTCGGCGTCGATTCCGACGGCCTTTCCTCCGAGGACACGGTCACGCTCACGATCTCGCCTCGCGCGCTTCCCGGTCCGGATCTGAACGGCGACGGCGTCGTCGACGGCGACGATCTCGGCACGCTGCTGGGGAACTGGGGCGCCTTCGGTCTCGGCGATCTCGACTTCAGCGGATCGATCGACGGTTCGGACCTGGGCATCCTGCTGGGAGAATGGACGCAATGAACACCGCGAGCACGAGTTCGATCCTGATCGCGTCGGCCGCGCTCGTCGCGGCGCTGGGCGCGGCGCCCGCGTGCGCCGACTCGATCACGGTCATCGCCGACTGCGACAACACGCTCATCCAGCCGAGCCCGTCCGAGCTGAGCCTGGGCCTTTCGCACCAGATCTACGTGGGGAGGACGGGCTCGAATGCGGACCAGACGATCCGCCGCGGACTGATCCGTTTCCCGACGGCTCAGATCCCGATCGGCAGCACCGTGACCTCCGTGCAGGTGAATCTCTACATGAGCAAGGGAAAGGGCGGCGCGGTCACGGTGGCGCTCAAGCGCTGCCTTGCGTCGTGGGGCGAGGGACTCAGCTTCGCGTTCGGCGGAGGCGGCGCGCCGCCCGAACCGAACGACGCCACCTGGACGAAGCGCTTCTGGCCGAGCACGTCGTGGACGACGCCCGGCGGAGACTTCGTTCCCGCGGCAAGCGCCACGCGCATCGTGAATCCCGAGGGCTGGTACGCCTTCGGATCGAGCGCAGGCCTCGTCGCCGACGTGCAGGGCTGGGTGAATGCGACCGAGACGAACTTCGGCTGGGTCGTCACCGGAAACGAAACGACTCCCGGAACGGCGAAGCGATTCGAGTCGCACGACACCTCGGCGATCCCGTGGAAGCCGACGATGACGGTCGTGTTCACGCCGCCTCCGCCATGCGTGGCGGCCGACCTGAACTGCAACGGCACGGTGGACGGCGACGATCTCGGAACGCTGCTCGGACAATGGGGCGCCTGCGCCGGCTGCGACGCCGACTTCAACGGCGACGGAGTCGTCGACGGCGACGACCTCGGTGCGCTGCTCGGCGCCTGGAGTTCCTGACGCTCGAAACTCGAACGAAGAGGGAGAAATCATGCTGCTCGAAACCGCATTCGTCGTTTCGCTCGCCGGCGCCTCGCTGGCGGCGCCGGATCAGGTCACGATCGTGGCCGATCGCGACGGCACGCTCATCGAGCCCTTCAAGCCGAATCCCGAGGCGAGCCTCGGCGCGAGCCCGAACATCTTCGTCGGGCGCATCTCAGCCGCGGGCGGCGCCACGCTGCGTCGATCGCTGCTGCACTTCTCCCTCGACTCGATTCCCGCGCGGAGCGTGGTCACCGAGGTCTCGGTGGTGCTGCACGCCGACGGCGGACAAGGCGCCATGCAGCCGATCTCGCTTCACCGCGCCCTCTCCGATTGGGGCGAAGGCAGCAGCGGCGCGGACGGCGGCTTCGGCGGCAGCGGCGCGCCGCCCGAACCGAACGACGTCACCTGGTCGCTGCGCTTCTGGCCGGGATCGCCGTGGACGACGCCGGGCGGCGACTTCGTCGAGACCGCGAGCGCCACGCTCTCGACGCCGATGTTCGGCGAATGCGTGCTGAGTTCCGAGGCGCTTGCGGCCGACGTGCAGGCGTGGATCGACGATCCCGCGTCGAACTTCGGCTGGGTCGGCACCGGCAACGAAGCCGTCGCGCAGACCACGCGACGCTTCGTGAGTCACGAAGGCCTGGTGGCGGAGAATCATCCGCGACTCGTCGTCACGTTCACGCCGCCGCCGCCATGCGCACCCGCGGACTTCAACTGCGACGGCGTCATCGACGGCGACGATCTCGGCACGCTGCTGGGCCAATGGGGCGATTGCCCGGGATGCGACGCGGACTTCAACGACGACGGCACGGTCGACGGCGACGATCTCGGCACGCTGCTCGGCGCGTGGTCGTAGGGCGGCGCCCGCGTCGCTGGCGCCGCGGCCGGCGCCGTGCCCTCGTTCGCCAGCCTTTCCCGAGCGTTCGGGAGGCGCGCGCCGGACCGCTCGACCCGGATGCGATCGGAAGCAGGTTTCGGAGAGCCTTCGCCGCGATCCGGAATCGTGCGGTCATCTGCACGAGGCGATCGGTGCCGGTTTCCTTCTCTCGCGCACCGGCGCGAAGAGACTCGGCAGACGAGCACTGGCGCGAAGAGTCTCGGCAGATCACTCGGCGCACGAAGAAGCCCCCGCCGTGGGGCGGGGGCTCGTCGAAGGCCGAGGCGGGATTTGAACCCGCGAATAACGGATTTGCAATCCGTCCCCTTAGGCCACTTGGGTACTCGGCCGGCCGTGCCACGGCGGCACGAGGGGTTCGTATAGTGGCACCATCATTCGCTCCCGTCAACGCCCCGTGAAGACCTGTTCGCGTGTCGTCGCACGGCCGCCACGACATGCCCTGTTTCCCGCGCCGATGATCGCCGCGATGTTCTCGGCGTTGTTCGCGTCGTTCTCGATCGCGGGTCCGGTCGGGGCGCAGTCGGCGCCGAGCGAAACGAAGCCGGCGAACACGGCGCCGCCGCAGGCGCCGCAGCAGCCTCAAGTTCCGCGAGCTGCGAATCCGCCGAGCGATCCGACTGCCGTCCCCCCGGGCGCGAAGTCAGCGGGCGCGAATCCCGCGAACGCACCGATGGAGTTCCGGTTCCCTCTGCTCCAGGAGGGATCCGTGCTCGCTCGCGCACCGGCCACCCTGCGGCGCGACGCGGAGAAGGGCGTCTGGTCGGTCATGCTGCGGGACGATCTCGAGACCGAGCGCGACCGCGAAGTGATCGTGCTTCCCAGCGAAGTGCTCGAGGAGATGATCACGCACATTCGCGGGAAAACGCAGGTGCAGTGGTTCGAGCTCACCGCGATGGTGCTCGTCTACCGCAACCACAACTACCTGCTGCCGTTGATGGCCACGCCGCTTTCGCAGGAGCCGCCGCGCCCGCCGAAGTCGTACCTGATGCCGCCCGGGACCGTTCCGGAGCGCGCGTCGGCGGCGCTGTCGGCATTGCAGTCGGCGGGGCTTCTTCCGCCCGCCGCGGCCGCGCGCATCGAGCAGGCCTCCGCGAACGCCGCGAAGTCGTCGCCGGAGATCGCCGCGCCGGTGAACGCCGCGAGTGCGCAGGCGCCGAGCGCCGAAGCGCCAAGCGCCCAAGCGCCGAGCGCCGCCGCCGGTGGGTCCGCCGCCGCAGCCTCGTCACCCGCCCCGGCGTCGCGCGATCCCGTCGATCCCGAGCAGTTCGCGTCCGAAGTGGAGAAGGCTCTCGAGGCTCGCATCAAGGTCGTGCCTCGAAGCGGCGACGCCGTGCCCGTTCCATCGCCGTTCGCCCCGGAGCGGCGCGATCGCGTGCTCTCCGGCGGCGCCGCGCCCGTGCTGCTTCCTTCGCACATCCGCGTGCAGGATCGTCGCGGCGTGGTCACGCGCGATCCGCTCACCGGCACCTGGCGCTTCGTCATCCAGGGCGAGCGCACCGAACTCGGCGAGCGCGGCATCGAGATGCTGCCGTGCGCGGCGCTCGAGCGCATGGAGCAATTCGTGAAGCAGGCGGAGACGGCGCCCGCGCTGCTCGTGAGCGGCCGCGTCACGCGCTTCGAGGGGAGAAACTATCTTCTGCCGAGTTCGTTCCGTTCGATCGCGAGCGGGCGATGGATCTATCCCTGACGCCGACCGCCCGGCGCGGCGCGTCGCACCCCGAGAAAGACATGGCCTATCCCACCGTCACCGTCGACACCGATCATGGCGCGTTCACCGTCGAACTGTGGAACGACGTGGCGCCCGGGCACAGCGAGAACTTCCTCAAGCTCGTGCGCAAGGGTTTCTACGACGGCCTTTCGTTCCATCGCATCCTGCCCGGGTTCGTGATCCAGGGCGGTTGTCCCAAGGGCGACGGCACCGGCGGACCCGGCTGGCACGTGAAGGCGGAATTCAACGAGCGCGAGCATGTGCCGGGCGTGCTCTCGATGGCTCGCTCGAGCGATCCGAACTCGGCGGGAAGCCAGTTCTTCGTCTGCCTCACGCGCGAGCACTGCAGGCACCTCGATCGCCAGTACACGGCGTTCGGCAAGGTGACGAAGGGCATGGAGGTGGTCGAGAAGATCGCGGCGGTTCCGATCGAGCCGCGCAGCGGGAAGCCGACGGGTCAGCCGCCTCGCATGAAGAAAGTCACGGAGAACGCGACGGCCGCAAGGAACGCGTGACGGTGCGGCGAGCGGGGGCGCGGCGACGATTCCGTTCAAGGGCTCGTTCTTCGAGGTCACCGTGCGAAATCTCCTGAAGGGCGCTCGAGCGCTGGGACGGCCGTAGCGCGCGAGGTCGTGCGTTCTTCCCATCGTCGTGGCGCACCTGCCGAAGGGTCGGAAGGGCCAACGGCGACAAGGCTTGGGCGCACTGGTCGTCGCCGCTCGTTCAGGGCGCGGTTCCTCGTCGGTTGTCCCGCCGCAATTATTCGTGAGCTTGGGACGAGTTCGACGGATTATCCTTTTGATGCGGGCGGACTCTGGATGCGCCGGTGTTCCGCACGATGGCGGCACCGCAACGAATCGCATTCAGGCGTGTGGCCGGTCGAAGCGGATCGGCGCGGCTGCGGACGCATGTCCCCGTCCACCCCGACATGCGCGATTCGGTCGCTCTCGACCCACGAATCAGGAACAGACAGGAGGCTCGCCATGTGCAGGTTCCGTTCACTCGGGACAATCACAAGGGCCGGGGGAGTATCCGCGCTCGGAAGCGGCGTCGTCGCTCTCGCACTCTCCTTCGGCGCCGTCGCGCCGACGGCAAAGGCACCCGGAAGATCGACGCACCACGACCACGCAACCACTTCGTCGCGCATGCAAGCGGCGAGGGGGCAGTCACCATCGGCAAGCGAGGTTGAGATCGTGGTGACCGATTCGTTGCCACCGAGCCGATGGACGATCGCCGAGGTGTTGCTGCTCACGCGGGGCGCCGGCCGCCTCACGCTGAGCGACGGCGTCTCGCTTGCGGGTCTCGTGGTCGCGGAGGGCATCGACATCCTGCCCGGCGCGCGCGTGTATGTGGAGGGAGAAACCGTCATCCTGTCGTCCGGTGAGAATCGACTGCTCGGTACGTTCGTCCACGTGTCGCCAGGCGCCGGGGCGGCATTCGAGGGCGAGGTTGTGGAGCTTGACGACGGCGGACCGACGGTCGACCTGGAGAACCCGGACGCGGCAATGCTCGCCTCTGGCGGTCCCCCTCCGGGCGGCTTCTGTCCGTCGGTCGTTCAGGGGTCCGGCGCCAATGGCGTCAAGCCGGCG
>VGXK01000145.1 GCA_016873355.1 Phycisphaerae bacterium
AGATGGTCTGGCCCACGAAGTCGCGGCTCTCGAAGCCCATCATCGGCGCGAACATGTTGATGAGCGGAATGACCGCCTGCTCGTCGGAACACGCGATCGCCACCGTGCTCGACTCGCTGTCGGGCGTGATCGGCTGCGAGATGGCGGTGTAGACGTGCACGTCGGGACCGAGCACGGCGAACGCCTTCCGCAGCGTCGGACCGTACATCTGCAGCGACTGATCGATGTTCTCCGCGAACTCTTCCGGCATGCCGGCGACGATCGAGTCGACGAGGTCCATCGTCTTGCCGAACGCCACGTTGATGTGGCTGTAGCCGATCGCGTCCTGGGGAACGATCGCCGGCGCGGGCGCCACCGGCCCCTCATCGACGAGCGTGAGCAGGCCCTTGCGACCCTCGGGCGTGTACACGGTGATCGTGGAATCCAGCATGCCGACCGGAGCGTCGACGGTCACGCTGAATCCGTACGCCTGGATGTCGCCGAAGAGCTGGCCGAGCAACGGCAGCACGAGCGCCGCGGGGCCCATGGCCATCTGCTCCACCATCGGCGCAAGCGGGCCGGTGCGGAGGATGGCGACGACGTCGCCGGAGCCGATCTGCTGCAGCGCCCCGCGAGCGTCTTCCTCGTCGGTGACGAGCTTCGTCGGCGGCACGTCGATCGCGGTGAGCGCGTCCTCCATGGCGTAGGTCCCGCTCGACAGCAGGAAGCGCGAGCCGTCGCGCACGTAGACGATCTTCTCGATCTTCGGCATCGGGTCGGCTCCCATGCCCGAGAACGGATCCGGCTCCTGCGGCGCGGGCGTCGGCGGCGTGAAGATGGTCGCCTTGCGGCCGCGGATCTCCTTGGTCTCGATGGCGTCCGGTGTCTCCTTCGCCACTTCGGCCAACGACGCGTCGAAGAACGCCGCCATCTTGTCGGCACCGTCGCCCCAGTCGGCGATCGCCACGAACATCGGCTCGGAGGTGTCGAGCTCCTCGTTTCGCTCGAGGAACATCGCGAGTCCGCCGCTCACCGGCCAGCTCAGCGTGTCCTCGGGAAGCCCGAGCTCCTCCAGGCGCTTCGAGATCGACTCGTTGAATTCCTTCCACTCGTCCGCGACGGCGGTCTGCACGGTCTCGCTCTTCCAGAGCTCGTGCAGCGGCGTCTTCTTGAATCGCTCAACGCTGCCGCGCATGTCGTCGACCGACACGAGCAGGAAGGACTTCGACGGCGCGATCGTGCGGATGGTGGGCGCGTCGTCGGCGAAGAGGCCGGTGGTGAATGCCGACGCCAGCAGCGCGGCGGGCATGAGGGCGCGAAGCGTGCGTCGACGAACTCGGTGGAGTCGCGGCATGGTGTTCCTGGAAGTGGGTGGTGCGGTGCGGGCGATCACGATCCCCCGCCGCTCGAATCCTTGAGCATGGGCGGTGCGCCTTCGCGCGTGCGCTCGGGCGCGTCGTGATACTTGTAGCCCGAGTTCGGGTTCGTCTTGTCGTAGGCGAAGGCCTCGCGATTGCGGAGGAAATCCTTCACGTAGCGGGCGGGAATGGCGAACCCCATGTTCTCGCCGAACATGAGCTTCATGTTCGTGATGCCGATCACCTCGCCGCGCGTGTTGAAGAGCGGACCGCCGCTGTTGCCGGGATTGATCGGCGTGTCGGTCTGGATGTAGGCGCGGCCGGCCATGCTTCGGCGCGGCGTGGAGATCACGCCCTGCGTGAGCGTGCGCTCGAGGCCGAGCGGATTGCCGATGGCGAAGACGGGCTGGCCGATCTCGAGCCGCTCGTCGCGCTCCATGGGCGCCGGCACGAACTCGCGCCCGTCGACCTTCGGGATCTTCACCAGCGCGAGATCCATTTCGCTGTTCACCGCCACGAGCTCCACGTCGTCGATGTCCTTGCGGGTGAGCGAGCCGTCCGCCTCCGGGAACCAGACCGTCGCCTGCAGTTTCGTCTCTCCCTGCACCACATGGGCGTTCGTGATGGCGTGGCCCTCGCGATTGATGATGACGCCCGAGCCGAGTCCGCCCGGCGTGCGCACCTTGATGACCGCGGGGCCGATCACCTTCGCGTGCTCCTTCGGCGACATGGTGGGCGACTCGACCGCCACGAAGAAGAGGTCTTCGCGCTGCACTTCCGCCGCCGGCGCGGGCGCCTCGGACTTGACCTCGGAGACATCTTCGAGATCGACGACGACCACGTCGGGTCCGATGTCGACCCAGATGCGGCGATCGGTCCGCTTGATCACGGTGCCCTGGACCACCGCGCCGCTCTTGAGCGTGACGGTGTCGGGCGACTCCTCCGGAAGCGGCGCGGCGACGGCCGACGCGCCGGCGACGAGCGACGCTGCGAGCGCGGCGGAGAGCGCGACGGCACGCGCCGAGGCGCGAGCGCGGAACGGCGCGGCAATCGACACGGCGAGGAGGGGCGTTGATCGCATGGTTCGACTCCCGTGGGGCATGGAAAGGGCTACTATACGGGCCTTTTCCAGGCGCCGCGCGCAGAGGAGTCCACATGAAGAGCACTTCGATCTCGATCGCCTCGATCGCCGCAACCGTCTCGATCGGCGCGATCGCGTCGAACGCCGCCGCGTCGCCGCGGCAGGACGATCTGGCGGGCTACTTCGGCTTCGACCCGCTCGAGGTGATCAAGATCGATCCGAAGGCCGGACCGTTCATCGCCACCGACCTGAACGGCGACGGACTGCTCGATCTCGTGGCGGTGAACAACCACAAGAGCCGTCTCGACCTGCTCTACCAGAAGAAGGACGCCAAGCCCACCGACGAGCCGCCTCCGCCGCGCGGGCCCAACGAGCTTCCCGATCACTGGCGATTCCGTCGCGAGAACGTCACGGTCGGTCACGAGGTCCGCGCGGTGATTCCGTACGACTACGATCACGACGGTCTGCTCGACCTCGTCTACGCGGGCAATCCGGGCACGATCGTCTTCGTGCGGCAGTCGAAGCCGGGCGTCTTCGAGACGGCGCGGCGCACGCCGGTGAAGCAGTTGAACGCCTCGCGCGACGGACTCGTGATCGCGGACGTGGTGGCCGACGCGAAGCCGGAACTGCTCGGGCTCGTGAACGGCCGCATCTCCATCTGGCCTCTCGACGGCGACATGCTCGGAACGCCGAGCGAGCTCTCGGCGGGCACCGGAAACATCGTGGCGATCCTCGTCGACGACTTCGACGGCAACGGCACGCTCGACATCGCGGGCGTGATCCCGGAGGACCCGTCGCCGATCCGCGTGTGGTTCACCACGGGGGACGGCGATCGCACCGTCATCGGCCCGCAGCTTCGCTTCGAGGCGCCGCCGCTGCGCGAAGCGGCCGCGGTGCGCCTGCCGACACGGAAGGGATCGCTGCTCGGATTCATCGAGAAGCCGAGCAAGCGCGTGGTCTTCGGCGAATTCGTGCGCACGCCGATCGATCGCACGGGCGACCGGCAGACCGCCATCCAGACCTGGAGCTGGGAGGATCCCGGCAATCGGCGGCGCGATTACGCGGTGGTCGATCTCGACGGCGACGGCCTGCTCGACCTGCTCGCCACGAACACGCAGACGAACTCGATCATGGCCTACGTGCAGCGCGCGGGCCGCGGGTTCGATCGCGCGGAGGCGAATCCGTCCTACGCGGACTTGAACGGCGTCGCCACGTTCGCGCCGCAGGGCGGACCGGTGCAGGTCTACGCGCTCTCGGAGAAGGAAGGAGTGGCGGGGCGCAGCGTGGTCGAATCGGGGCGGATTCCGTTCCCGCAGGCCATACAGCTTCCGTCGGGAGTGACGCCGACCACGATGGCGCTCGTCATGGCCAAGGGCGAGCCGCGCGTGGCGATCATCTGCAAGGACGGCCGCAACTACACGCTCGAGCTCGTGCCGGTCGACGGTTCCGGCGAGGGCCGGCAGTCGATTCCGCTCGGCCAGCTCTCGCGGGCGCCCGAGACGATCCTCTCGCTCGATGCCGGCGAAGGTGCGACGGATCTGCTGCTCTTCACGCCGGAGAAGCCGCTCACGATGGCTCGCTGGGACGGCAACGCGTGGAAGGTGCTCGAGAGCAAGGACATGGGCCAGTTCGGTCTCGTGCAGGCGGCGAACGGCCAGAACACCGCGGTGTTCGACGCGAGCGGCGACGGGCGCACGGAACTGCTCGTGGCCGATCGCAACTTCGTGCGCGCGCTTCGCTACGACCCGGCGCCGACGGGAGGCCAGAGCCCCGGCTGGCAGGTGGTGGAGCAGATGAACGCCAAGGCGCGCGATGCCAAGCTGAACTCGATCGCGGTGATGGGCGATCGCATCGTGGCCGGCGATGCGGAGAACGGCAAGCTGCTCTTCTTCGCGCGCGAGGCGGCGTCGAGCGGCGGCGAGACTCCCGATGCGAACGCTCCCAAGGTGTGGAACCAGGTGGATGTCGTCGACGTGCCCGCGTTCAAGTTCAATCGCATGCACACCGGCCACTTCTCCGGCGACCCGCAGAACAACGTGCTGCTGATCGGCGACGAAGGATTCGCCGTGGTGCGGCTCGCCGGCGATCGCGTGAAGATGAACGAGGTGGCCACCTTCCGCAGCGACGATCCGCGCCGCGTGGAGCACGAGATGGTGTCGGGCGATCTCAACGGCGACGGCCTCACCGAGGTGGTGCTGCTCGACGCCGGCCAGCAGATGGCGGAGATCCTCACCTTCTCCGAAGCCGAGCGCGCGATCCTGGCGAACCAGTTCGAGGTCTTCGAGAGCCGGCTGTTCTCGAGCGGCGAGCCGCGCGAGTTCGAGCCGAGCATGGGCCTGATCAAGGATGTCACGGGAGACGGAAGGAACGACCTGATCCTGCTCGCCCACGACCGCATCCTTCTGTATCCCCAGCAAGCGAACCCGACGCCCTCCGCGAAGGAAGGCGACGCGAAGCCGGACGGCGGCCCGCCCGTGAAAAAGTAATCAGGACGCTGGAGCGGAACACTCAAGCGCTGCGAAGAATGAGCCTGTGACGGCGACGTTCGCCGTCACTGGCAGCGATCAATCTCCCATTCGAAGGAGCGCCACATGCGAATGCTTGCAGTGCTGATCGGAAGTCTCGCGCTGGTTCTGCACATTGGAGCGCAGCAAGCGCAACCGGGCACCGGAAAGGCGCCGTCGGGCGCCGGAACCGCGCAACCGAAGGACGAAGAGGTTCCCACCGACAAGATCCCCAAGGTGGTGACGGACGCGCTGATGTCCAGATTCCCCAAGGCCGGGATCGACAAGTGCACCAAGGTGATGGAGGAAGGCGAGCTGGTCTACGACATCGAGTTCACGCAGGAAGCTCGCAAGTGCGAAGCCGACATCACCGAGAAGGGCCGCTTCATCAACTACGAGAAGGCGATCGAAGCGAAGGATCTCCCGCCGGCCGTGAAGGCCGCGATCGAAAAGCAGTACCCCAACTCCTCGTTGAAGGAAATCATGGAGGAGACGGAGGTGAAGGGAAAGCTCGACAAGCTCTCCGCGTACGAGGTGGTGCTGATGACCGCCGACATCAAGGAGGCGGAGGTGCGAGTCTCGCCCGAGGGCAAGATCCTGGAGGACACCGGCGCGCAGCGGCACAAGGACGAGAAGCCAAGGGACGGGAAGCCGAAGGACGACGCGCCCAGGGACAAGAAGGAGTCCGCGACGAAGTAGGCGAGATCACTTCGACTCGAGTTCGCGGTGCATGATGTGCGTGGCGACGAGACCGAGCGTTCCGTGACGGAACGCGCGCGGGATCGTGGCGACGATCTTGAAGCCGAGTCGCTGCCAGAGCTCAATGGCCGCGAGATTCGTCGAGACGACCAGATTGAACTGCATCGCCAGGTAGCCGCTTCGGCGCGCTTCCTCAATCGAGTGTTCGCCCAGGTGCTTGCCGAGCCCGCGCCCGCGAAACCACGGCGCCAC
>VGXK01000146.1 GCA_016873355.1 Phycisphaerae bacterium
CGAGGTCCTTCTCTTCACCACCACGCCCGGGAAGGCCGCTGACGCGAAGCGGCTCGGCGCCCACGAGACCGTGATCTCCAAGGATTCCGACGCGATGGCGAAACATGCGTCGAGCCTCGACTTCATCATCGACACGGTCTCCGCCGATCACGACCTCGACGCGTATCTCTCGCTGCTGCGGCTCGACGGCACGCTCTGCATCGTGGGGGCGCCGCCGACGCCGATGCCGGTCTCGGCGTTCAGCCTCTTCTTTCCGCGCCGACATCTCACCGGGAGCCTGATCGGCGGCCTCCATGAGACGCAGGAGATGCTCGACTACTGCGCCAATCACGGCATCGTCTGCGACATCGAGATGATCCGCATGCAGGAGATCAACACCGCGTACGAGCGGCTTCTCAAGAGCGATGTCCGCTATCGATTCGTGATCGACATGGCGTCGTTGACGACCGATTGACGGTCCGCCGCCTCCGCGCGGCTCGGGCGACGCGGTGACCCTCAGGAGATGCGCATGGGAATCGTGACCAGGGGCATCCCGGAGCAGATCACCATCGATCTCGCGCGGCTCAATCGCACGAGCATCTTCGTGGAAACGGGGACCTACAAGGGCGACACCACGCGCTGGGCGGCGAAGCATTTCGAGGCGGTGCACACGATCGAGCGAGCGGCGAATCTCTACGACCTCTGCAGCGCCGAATTGAGAGCGATCAAGGGAGTCACGCCGCACCTCGGCGATTCGCGCAGGGTCCTTCCCGGAATCGTGCGCGATCTCGGCGACCGCACCGCCGTCGTCTGGCTCGACGGCCACTGGTCCGGCGCCGAGACGGCGGGCGCGGAGGATGAATGCCCGCTGCTCGATGAGCTCGCCTGCCTCTCGAACAGGGCGAACGACATCATCCTGATCGACGACGCTCGCATGTTCCTCTGTGCGCCGCCGGCACCTCACAACGCGTCGCAGTGGCCGACCCTCGCCGAGATCGTCAACGCACTCCAGGACTCGGGCCGAAGGCATCTCGTGCAGGTGGTGGACGATGTGATCTTCATCGTGCCCAGGACGGACGCCCTCGTGAAGTGCCTGGTGGATCACGCCCAGCGTCGAGCAACGGCGAATTCGGACGCGCTCACCAAGCGCCGCATCGGCTCGCGGTTTCTGGATCGAATCAGGCGTCGGCTCCGGTAGCCCTCTCCGCCTCAGACAGTCACTCCGGTGCGCTGGGCCAGGCGCGCCGCGCACGCTCGTCAACTCGGCGGATGGGGTCGACCGGAAGCCCGCCCGCCAAGGAGACCTTGCCGCCCTCTCCCTTGATCGATCACCCGGTCCGATTCACACTGGAGCCGGCCCCCCAACGCTGGTTGCATCCGCCGGAGAAGCCCCGATGATCCTTGAACCGCCGCCGCCGATGCCCCCTCCTCCACCCGTGATCGCCGAAGTGCTCGTCGCGCCGAACGGCGCGCAAGGCGACGAGCTTGGACGCAGTTCGTCGATCAGCGGTCCGTTGATTGCCGGCGGCAGATACCTGGCGGACATCGAAGGCAGAACGAACGCCGGCGCCGCGCGCCTGTGGCGGCTCGATGCCGACGGCACCGTGATCGCCGAAGGCGAAGTCACGGCGCCAGACGGTCTGGCGAACGACGAATTCGGCATCTCGGTTTCGGTCGACGCCGCATGCGAGCTCGGTGATGAGCGTGATTCAGCGACTTGGCCGCGCTTGGTCGTCGGCGCGTGGAACGCGGATCTTCCCGGCAAGTCGGACGCCGGCGCCGCGTATGTCTATCGCCGTGATCCCGCATCGATGCTGTGGGAATTCGAGGCGAAGCTCACGGCGAGCGATTCCGCCGCCAGCAGCCAGTTCGGCCGCTCCGTGTCGATCGAAGGCAATCTCATCGTCGTCGGCGCGTGGCAACATTCGTTCAGTCGAGGCGCGCTCTATGTCTTTCGTCGAGATGCGGGCGGTTGGGTGCAGGAGTCGAAGCTCCTTGCGAGCGACGGCACGAACGGCGACGGTTTCGGCGTCTCCGTGGCGATCGACGGCGATCGCGTGATCGGCGGCGCGTGGGGCGACGACATCGGTTCGAACGGCAATCAAGGCAGCGCCTATGTCTTCCGCCGCAACTCCCCCGGGGCTTGGGTGCAGGAGGCCAAGCTCGTGGCAAGCGATGGCGCCGCAAGCGACGAGTGCGGTCGCGGCGTCGCGCTCGACGGCGACACCGCGATCATGGGGACCTGGCAGTTCTGGAACGACGGTCCCGGCGCCGCCCATGTCTTCGTGCGGCTCGGGAGCGCGTGGGTTGAGCAGGCCACGCTCGCGCATCCGAATCCAAGCGCGGCGGACTACTTCGGATTCACCGTCGGCGTGTCGGGCGACATGGCGCTCGTCGGCGCGTGGGCCGATGATGTGGACGGCGTGACCAACCAGGGAACGGTTCACGCGTTCTGGCGCGACGACGGCGGCAACTGGACGCACATCGGCGAACTCACGCGACCGACGCCGCAGGGAAGCGCCTACTTCGGCTTCTCCGTTGCGATCGACGGCGCCGTCGCCGCCATCGGCAGTCGCCTGGATGACATCAACGGCACTCCGAATCAGGGCTCGGTCACGCTCGTCTGCATCGACACGGTTCTCTGCAACAACTGTCCCCGGGTGTTCGCCCCGGCCGATTTCAACAAGGACGGCGTCGTCGACGGCGACGATCTTGGAACCCTGCTCGGCGAGTGGGGCCCCTGCCCCGCGTGCTCCACCGACCTCGACGGCGACGGCGTCGTCGACGGCGACGATCTCGGCGCCCTGCTCGGCCAGTGGACCTGACTCGATGAACAGGCGGCGCTTCGCCGCCGCTCGGCGATGCATGCCGGCACCGTCCGATCGTGCGTCGACTCGATAAGCTCCCTCCGCCGACGAACGGACATGGTCCTGCACCGCGGGTCCATTTCGCAGGACCAGACCCTTCACTCTCTCGACAGGCGGCGGCGGTTCACGCCGAGATCGCCGTCCGACCAGCCGATCCACGTGAGCCAGCTCTCTCCGTATCGACGATGCGCGCAGCTGTCCTGGGACATCCGATGCCTCGATCGGAACCCACACCTGCGTTCAAGAGAATTCCTGCTCTCCGCCAGGCAGGCGCGCCGCATGTACCCCATGCGGCTCCTGCGGTATTGGTTCATTCATCACTTTCTGCGCATCGAGCAAGAACGGCGGAAGGGCCCGCTTTCCATCTGCGAGATCGGCATCGATTCGGGGCAAATGCGGAAGTTCATGCAGTCGGTGGCCGAGACTCCGGGTATTCCCGCGGTTCCGTGCTCCTCCTGGGTCGGGGTGGACCGCGTCGTGCAGCACGATGCGTTGGCGAGCCTCGGATACACGAGTTGCCGGCAGTCGGACATCGAGCACTCCGAGGAGTGGGTGAGCAGCGATGCCGATGCCTTCATTCTGCTGCATGTCATGGAGCACCTCTACGAGCCGGAGCGCGTGTTCGGGAAGATCGCCTCCCGCATGAAACCGGGAAGCGTGATGATGGGAGGGAGTCCGTCCGTGCCGCATTGGTGCGTTCGGCTGCGCGAGCCCCGGCTTCGAGCAAACCGGGTGACTGGCAGTCATCGCAGCGCTTTCTCTCCCAAACGGCTGAAGGACATCGCGCGGCAGAACGGCTTGCAGTTGGACTTTCTTGCGGGGGCGTTCCTCGTGCGCGCCAGCGGCTTTCTTCTCGAAGACCGCGCCTGGTGGCTGCGGTTCAATCTCCTGTTCGGCGCGCTCTTCCCCAGCTGGCCCGGCGAGACCTACTGGGTCATGAGAAAGCCGTCGGCGTCCTCTGCCTGACGATGCCGGTTCGCATCCGTGCATTGCCAGCGAGCAGGAGCTCGACGGACATCTCATGTCAGTTGCCGGGCGTTCCCGGGAAGTCGTCGGGATACCACTCCGGGAGGCCAACGATCGAGTGGCGGGCGGCGGCGGAGGTGGGCACGCCCCAGGCGTCGAAGAACGGTCCCAAGTTGCGTCCGCACGCGCGGCTGAAGCGCACCATCCACTGGTCGCGCTTTTCGTCGTCGCTCCTGGGGCGTTCGTCCCTGGGCAGCGCCCGGTACTCGGCGAACACCTTCTTGAAGGTCTGCCAGCCGAACTCGCGCTCGAGCTGCACATACATGTGAAGCGCGAGGAACGGGTCCTGCTTCCACGCGTCGAACGGTGCGCCCGCCGCCAGGTGCTTCGCGAGCGACGGCGGCGAATTCACCCCCTCGTGACCGCGATTCCCCTCGCCTGGCGTGCAGATGGTGTCGATGGCGTGCAGCGCGAAGAGATTGCAGGTGACCTCGACCGTGCCGCCGAAGGTCCAATCGCTCTCCTGATGATTGTGGCCAAGCTCGTGCAGCAGTCCCCATGAGCCGCGGCGCAGCGTCTCGAGATCGGTCATGAACTTGGCCGCATCGAGGTGCGTCATGATCGGGTAGCCGGAGTGCATGTAGCCGGCGCTGATCTGAAGGTCCGCCACGAATCGATGCGGCCGCTCCGGCTGGAGCGGAATGCACGCAAGCGTGGCGTGCGCGTCGCTGATGCGATCCCAGAACTGCATCAGCTCCCACGGGTCGTCGAGTTCGCGAAGGAAGCCGCTCGGCACGGTCACGATCACCTTGCCGCTCTCGAGTTCGCCCCACGGCGCGGGTGCCTGTCGGGCGCGCTGCCACTGCTCCGCCGTCGTGCGTCCGAGCACGAAGCGAGGCGCTTCCACCGCGCCCGAGATCTCGAACTCGAGCGAATTCTCGCTTCGCTTGGACACCTCGATGTAGATCAGCCCGCCGAACGCGCTGGCGACGCGAAGCGGGGTCCCCGCGTCGCTTCCAGCGCGCGAGTGCTCCTCCGTGAGCGCCGACGACGCGGGAATCGGCCACGAGCGCACCACTTCGGGCGCGCGCTCCCAGCGATCCAGATGCCAGAGCGTGTCGCTGTGGGCGCCGATTCGAAGCCGCACGCCGTCGGGCACGGCGCCGCGCGCGGTGACGGTGATGATCCCGCCCGGGGGCGCATAGAGACCGACGGAATGCCAGCCGGGAATGGCCGCATCGATCGTCACCGACCCGTCGACTCGCGGCGCCGCGTCATCGACACTGCCGGGAAACGCCCTCGCCGACGGATGCGCCGTGACCGAGTCGGGCGCCGCGGCCGAGTCCACCTGGAGCTCGATGGCCAGCAGCGCCCGCGCCAGCGAGTCCTTGCGGCGGATCGGCCGACCTTGCGCGGGAACGGGACGATCCGGCGCTTTCGCCACGAGCACCGCCGCGCGCGTGAGCAGTGGATCGCTCGGTGCCAGCGATTCGAGCGCCGACGTGAGCGTGGCTGCGCAGCGCGGGTCGAACTCGCATCGACGATGGCGCTCGGCCTCGCCGTTCTTGGCTTCGCCGGCTTCGTCCGCGCCGGTCGCCGCGAGCGCTCGCTCGAGCGAATCGAGCGCATGCTTCGCGTGCAACGACCCTGGAATGGGCGCCATCCGGAAGAGCCCGTCCTTGCCCGCCGAGAGCGTTCCGTCGCACCAGGTGATGCCGGCGTCGCGCAGAAGTTGATTGCCGGGATGCTCCTGGATTCCCTTGCCGGGATTGAGCTGGAGCCAGCCCCAGCCGAGACCGGCCGTGAGCAGACCGCCGCCGTTGCGCAGGAACTTGCTCACCTCTTCGCGCGCGCGATCCGAAATCGAATGCGCGTCGACCACGAGCACGTCGATCCCGTCGAGCGAATCCCACCAGCCGCGCTCGAGCGAACGGACGGCGAGGCCGTTGCGCTTGAGCGCGTCCGCGATCGCGTCGTTCCGCACCACGCCGACGGTCGGAGCGTCGCCTTCTCCCAGCCAC
>VGXK01000147.1 GCA_016873355.1 Phycisphaerae bacterium
CCATGGAGTCCCGCGACGACGCCCGCATCGAGGCGCTCTGCGAAGCCGTCTATCCCACCGAACGACCGTACTCCATGGAGGAGCTGCAGCGGCATCGACGCCTCTTCCCCGAGGGGCAGATCGTGGCCGTCGACGAACGCGATCGCGCGCTGGGCATGTTCGCATCGCTCATCATCCGCTGGACGGACTACCGCCGCGACGCGCCGTGGAGCGCGTTCACCGCGGGCGGATCGTTCGCGAATCACGACGCGCGGCATGGTCGCACGCTCTACACGGCGGACATGATGACGGACCCGTCGATGTTGCATCACGGCATCGCGCATCGGCTGGCCGTTGAGGCGGTGTCGCTCGTGCGCCGACTCGGCCTGCTCGAGAAGCGCGGAGGATCGCGGCTTCCCGGATACCGCGCGCATGCGGACCGGCTCACGCCGCATCGGTACGTGATGCAGGTGATCGAGGGGCGCCTGCACGATCCGACGCTCTCCTTCCATCTGCACCAGGGATTCAAGGTCTTCGGCGTGGTCGAGCAGTACCTGCCGCACGACGAGCAGAGTCTCGGCGCCGCGGCGCTCATCGAGTGGGTGAATCCCGAGGTGGCCACGCCCGAGCAGATGGAGGCGCATCGGCGCGTCGAGTTCACGGCGCCGCCGACGACGAAGTGACCGCATCGCGTACCGCGCCGCCGCCGCTATGCTTTCCCGCGTGCCGTCGCTCTCCTCCACGGTTTCGCTCTCCGCGCCCCGTTCGCGTCACGCGAACCTGGTGCTGCTCGACGGGGTCATGCTCGCGCTCGTCGGGGTGCTGCTGCTCGTGGGCGTGATGCTTCCCCGACCGTCGCTGATCGCGGCCATGATCCAGGGCGTGGGTTTCTTCCTGGTGCTCGTGGGAGCCGTCGGAATGGTGAGCGCGTTCCGATTGCACGAAGCGGGGTTGCGGTCGCTGCTCCTGTTCGTGGGTCCGTTCCTGGCGCTGCTGCTGGGCTTCGGTGCGATCTTCGCGCCGGAGATCGCGGCGGAGAGCGCGGTGCAGGTCTTCGGCGCGCTGGCGACGGCGGGCGGGATCTTCCAGATCGTGGCGGCGCTCTCGCTTCCGGGGCGCGAGCACTGGGGGCTGCTGCTCGTGAACGGCGTGCTCACGCTCGGCGCCGGGCTGGTGATGATCTTCTCCCCCGGCATCGCGTTCATGGTGATGATGATCTTCTTCGGGGTTCAGCTTCTCTTCCTCGGCGCGCATCGCATTCGCGCGGCGCTTCGTTTGCGCCGTCTGCTCCGCTGAGTCTCGCGCCGTCGCTTCGCACCCGATCAGGTTCCGTCCATGCCCACCGCCGCTCCCGCTCGTCGTCGCAATCGCCGATCCACATCGCCTGCCGCGCGTCCGCGCCGTTCCGGCGGCGCCCACGCCGAGCGCGCGGGCGTGATCCGCGCGTTCCTGCGCGAGCACTACCGGCACTTCAACGCCGCCACGGTGATCGACGCCAGCGAGGCGTACGTGAAGCACCTCGACAAGGGCGGACGCATGCTCGTGACGCTCGCGGGCGCGATGAGCACCGCGGAGCTCGGTCGCTCGCTCGCCGAGATGATCCGCCGCGACAAGGTGCACATGATCTGCTGCACCGGCGCGAACCTCGAGGAGGACATCTTCAACCTCGTGGCGCACACGCACTACGCGCGCGTGCCGCATTGGCGCGAGCTCCCGGTCGCGGAGGAGACCAAGCTCTTCAAGCGCCACATGAACCGCGTCACGGACACCTGCATTCCGGAGGAGGAGGCGATCCGCCGGCTCGAGCGCGCCGTGCTCGACGAGTGGACCCGCGCCGATCGCGCGGGCGATCACCTCTTCCCGCACGAGTTCTTCTACCGGATCCTGCTCTCGGGCAAGCTCAGGAAGCACTACGACACCGACCCGAAGAACTCGTGGCTGCTCGCCGCCGCCGAGCGCAACCTGCCGATCATCGTGCCGGGCTGGGAGGACTCGACGCTCGGCAACATCTTCGCGGCGCACTGCATCGCGGGCGACGTCAAGAACGTGCACACCGTGCGCAGCGGCATCGAGTACATGATGGAGCTGGCGCGGATCTACGAGCGCACGGCGCCGAAGAGCTCGATCGGATTCTTCCAGATCGGCGGCGGAATCGCAGGTGATTTCCCCATCTGCGTGGTGCCGATGCTGCACCAGGATCTGCGCCGAACGAAGGTTCCGCTCTGGGGCTACTTCTGCCAGATCAGCGACTCGACGACGAGCTACGGCAGCTACTCCGGTGCGAACCCGAACGAGAAGATCACCTGGGGCAAGCTCTCGCCGACCACGCCGCGCTTCATCATCGAGAGCGACGCGACGATCGTGGCCCCGCTCGTCTTCGCCTACGTGATGGGCATGTGAACCGCGAACCGGACGACCGCGAGCGAGACGACGCCGAGCTGATCGAGCTCGGAGGTGACAGCGGCTTCCTTGCCGCAATTCCCGACGACGCGAGCGACGATGAACCGGGCGCGAGGAGCGCACCCGAGCGTGCGACCGCGCACGATGCGCCCCCCGACGCGGAGGCCTCCGCCTCGCGGAGCGGCTCGCTCGCCGCGACCGCCACGCGACGGCCGCCTCCCCCGCCGTCGCCGACGCCGGTTCATCGCGATCGCGTGGTGATCCTGGGTCGGCGCGCAAGCGGCAAGACCGTCTTCCTCGCGCGCCTCTACGGACATCTCTATCGAGGCGCGGAGGGGCTCACGATCCAGGCGCGGGACGGACCCTCGCATCTCCGATGCATCGCGGCGCTCGACTCGCTCGAGCGCGGCGAGTGGCCCGCGGCGACCGGCGAGACGGCGGTGTTCGATCTCGAGATCGGATTCCCGGGCGGCGTGGAGCGGCTGGTGGCGCTCGACTATCCGGGCGAACTCTTCCGGCGGGCGTTCCTCGACGAGGTGGCCAGTCCCGATGTGTACACGCTGCTCGAGCACGTCGATCGCGCGGCGGCGGTGCTGCTGCTCATCGATCCGGCGCTCACGCGAACCGGAAGCGCCGGCGAACGCGCGGAGGACGACTTCGGCATGATCCAGGCGCTGCGTCGGATTCGCAGCTCGCCCGGCGGCGCACGCGTTCCCGTGGCGCTCGTGCTCACCAAGATCGACGCGAATTCGGGAATCGTGCGCGCGGCCGGCGGCCTCAAGCCGTTCGTCGAGCGGCACTATCCGGCGCTGGTGCGCGCGGCGCGAGGCGTGAAGGTCTTCGCCTGCGCGGCGGTGCGGACCATGGTCGACCCGCTCGGGCGGAGGCTGCCGCAGATCCGCGCGGAACCGGCGGGAATCGTGGCGCCGCTCGCATGGTGCCTCACGGCAATGGGGAGGCTGCGCCGCGACGAACTCGAGGCGGCGCGTGCCGAGGCGATGGCGCGCTTGACGGTGCGCGAGCGCGAACTCGACCGGCAGGCCGCGGTTCGCGAACGAAGGATTCTCGTCGCGATCTGGGTGATCGTGGCCGTCGTGCTGCTCGTGGGCGCGCTCGTCGTGGCGGTGGTCATGAACGATCGGGGAGCGACGCCGTGAGCGAATCCGCGGAGCGATCGCGACGGCTCGGACGCATGGGCGTGCACCTGCTCGCGTCGAGTCGCGGCTATCGAACGATCGCGGCGAGCGCGGAGGTGACGGCGGCGGAGAAGTCGGCGCTCGAAGCGCTCGTCTTCGGGCAGAGCTCCGATGCCGGGTATCTCGCGTCGCTCGAATCGGAGCCTGCCGCGTTCGTGCGGATGCTGCCCGCGGAGGGCGGCGCGGCGGGCGCAAGCGGCGCCGTTGCGATCGTGCCGGCGCGGATCGCGCTCACGCGCGTCTTCGCCGGGCGGCTCGACGACGCGGGCCGCGCCACGCTCGAGCTTCGCACGCTGCTGCTCGAACCGCCGGATTACGAGCGGCTCGTGCGGAGCGCCCTGGCGCATGCGATTCGCGACGATCGGCTCTGGGATCGCCGACGATTCGAGTCGGGACGAACGATCGACGCCGCGGAGGCGCTCGCGCACGGCGCAGGCAGCGGCGCGAGCGCGTCGACGCGCGGCGAGGGCGCGTCAACGCACGGCGTCGGCCGCGACGAGCTCTTGATGATGGACGCGTGGCTGCGCGTGCTGGAATCGCCGCAGTCGACCGCCGTGCTCGCCGACGGCGCCGAGGCGCGGCGCGCGATCCTCTCGTTTCTCGGCGTGCTGTCGTCGGCCGATCTTGCACGATGCCGCTGGGGCCTGCGACTGCTCTCGCTCGCCACGGAACCCCACCTGGCCACGGCGCCGCCGACGCTCGATCGAGGCCGCCGCACCGTGATGCCCATCGATCTTCGTGCCGAGCCGGCCTTCGAGTCGGTGCGATTCCTGCTGCGCGGCGCGGGCTCGATGGATCGCCTGCCCTTCAGCGAGATTCTCCGCACAGGCGCGGCGCGCTCGCACGGCGACCCGCGGTCGCACGGCGCGACGGACGCCCCTGCGCGAGTTCGCCTCGCGCACGGATCGGACCCGGGCCGCGCACCGTTCGCCGCCCGTTCGAGGTGGACTGCGCTGCTTCCGATGCTTGTCGCCATCGGGCTGCTCGCCCTTGCCGTCGCGATCGTGGCGATCGTCGGGATCTCGTTCTGGTCGAGCGTGCCCGGCGCGCCCGAACCTGTGTCGGGGCACGACGGTCTCGAGCGACCGTCGCGCCCATCGTTCGACCGCACGCCGAGGCCTCGCAACGACGCCGCAGTCGAGCCGCCGAATCGACCCGGGCAACCTCAGGCGACGGGGCAGCCGAAGTCGTCGGCAACGGGGCCGGCCGCGCGGCCCTCGTCGCCGCCGGAGTCCGACTCCGGCGCCACGGCGCCGAAGCCCGTTCCGGTCGCGCCGGCGAACACGGCGCCGGCGAACACTGCGCCGGTGAACACGACGCCGGCGAACACGGCGCCGGCGCCCGGCGCTTCGCCGCAGGATGCACCCTCGACGCCCCCCCCGTCGCCGACTCCCGCGGCGCCCGGTGAATCGAATCCGACGCCCGGTGGCGAGCAGGCGCCGCCGACGCAAACGCTCACGGAGCGCATCGCCGAGGAGCGCGAGGCCGCCCGCCGAGCGGTCGACACGCTCGTCGAGCGCACCCACGAACTCCAGGCGGCGCTCGACGGACCCTCTCCAGATCAGCGATGGGGAGATCCCTTCGATCGCTGGAGCGCCGAACACTGCCAGCGCGTGATCGCCGCGTTCGGTGAGTTCGATTCGGCGCTTCGACTGCTGCCGATCGTCTGGAATTCGGAGGAACTGGTGAAGATCACCGACGCGCGTCGCGCCGAGGACTGGAGCAACTGCGAGCTCTTCGCGAAGCGAGTGCCGCTCGTCGCCGGCGGACTCGAGTGCCTGACGATGATCGCCGAGGAGCCGTTCCGCAACGCGATCGTGACTCGAGCCAACGCGCTGGCGGCGCTTCAACGCTCGAGATGCCAGCGCACCGAGATCGACGCCGCCGATGCCCGCACGCGCGACCTCTTCAAGGCGCTGCGACCGTTCATCGGCATGGGTCGGCGCCCCGACGCCGCCACGATTTCGGGCATGTCCTCCCGACTGCGCGCGTCGATCTCGCTCGGCCGCGATCGCTGCGGCGACACGCTCGATCCCGCCGAGGTCCGCCACATCGACGAACTGACGCGTCCGCCGCCACCGACGCCCTGACCGTGCGCCCGCGCGGCGGCGAGCCCGTCACTCACGCGTCTCCAGGTAGGTGTACCCGGCGAGGCCGCTTTCGTACGCACGCACGAGCTGCGCGCTTTCCGCCACGCTCATCTGCTTCATGCGCACGGCGCGCTCGCACTCGCGGCGGATCTCGGCGAGC
>VGXK01000148.1 GCA_016873355.1 Phycisphaerae bacterium
TTTTCTCTGCGCGTCGATCGCGCGAGTCGTCCTGGTGCTCGTCGGCGCACCGCTGCTGCTCTTCGCGGGCACGCCGCTGCTCGATTCGATCGTGGCGGCGCTGATCCTGCTGTTCCTGTGGCGCCGTGATGCGTCGCGCGCCGGCGCCGCCGCCGCATCCATGACCTGGCGCAGCGATCGTCGACTCATGGGCGCCTTGATTCGCTCGTCGATTCCGATCGCGATCTCCGGCTTCGCCGTCGTGGCGATCATGCAGCTCGATCGCATGATGCTGGAGAGCCTCTCGGGACCGGAAGCGGCCGGCATCTACACGGCGGCGGCGATGCTCTCCGGCGCCTGGTACGCCATTCCGGTGATCATCGGCGCCTCGGTGGCGCCGACGCTGACGGAACTCTTCGATCACGATCGCGCCGGCTATCGAAAACGGCTCTCGCAGGTGCACGGCGCCGTCTGCGGCGCCGCCATCGCGGTGGGCCTGCTGCTGCTGCTGCTCTCCAGGCCGCTCATTTCGCTCTTCTTCGGCGAACGCTTCGCGGACGCGGCGCCGGTGCTGGCGATTCACGGCTGGACCGGAGTCTTCGTGGCGCACGTCTCGATCCGCACCCGCGCCATGATGATCGAAGGCGAGGAGCACCGAATCCTCTTCTTCTCGCTGCTCACGCTCGGCGCGGTCGTGGCGCTCAACGCGCTGCTCATTCCGCGGTACGGCGCGGAAGGCGCGGCGTGGGCGTCGCTGGCGTCGTGGGCGCTCAACGCCGCGGCGTGGCCGCTCCTTCTCCGGTCGACGCGGCATCACGCGTTCGTGCTCGTTCGATCGTTCAATCCCGCCGCCTGGTTCGCAGTGCTCTCGAAGGGATCGACCTGAAGGCGCCGGCACGCCTCCCGTATCATGGGCCTCATGTCGTCGGCCGGCACCAGCATCGCGGGCGTGGAGTTCGTCGAGCACGGCGGTCGGCGCATGGCGCACGTCATCCGCGCCACCGCGAGCGTGCCGATCAGCACCTTCTTCTCCGACGCCAACGAGAGCTTCCAGGTCGGCTTGCTGGCGCACGAAGCGGGCTTCGTGGAGGAGCCCCACTCGCATCCCGCGGTCGAGCGCCGCATCAACGATCTCCAGCAGTTCGTCGTCGTGCAGCGCGGGAGACTCGAAGTGATCTTCCACGACGACGCGGGGCGCAGGCTCTCCAGCGTGGAACTCGGCGTGGGCGACGCGATCGTCCTCATGCACGGCGTGCACTCGGTTCGAGTGATCGAGGACATGCAGTGCCTGAGCGTCAAGCAGGGTCCGTTCCTCGGCGCCGCGCTCGACAAGGTTCCGGCGAGAGCGCCGCGATGATCCGGATGATCGGAGCGCGTGGATGATTCCCGTCTTCGAGCCCGACGTCAGCAACGAGGACATCCAGGCCGTGATCGCGGCGCTTCGCGCGGGCGAGATCTCGGGAACGTTCGGACGACACCTCGCCGATTTCGAGCGGGAGTTCGCCGCGTGGGTCGGCCGGCGCTTCGCGGTGGCCACCACGAGCGGCACCACGGCGCTGCACCTGGCCATGGCGGCGCTTGAGCTTCCGCCCGGCAGCGAGGTGCTCGTCTCGGCGAGCACGAACATCGCGTCGGCGCTGGCGCTGGCGCACAACCGGCTCGTGACCGTGCCGGTCGACAGCGAGCGCCGCACCTGGAACCTGGATCTGGATCTGCTGCCGTCGCTCGTCGCCGAGCGCACGCGCGCGATCATGCCGGTGCACCTCTTCGGCAATCCCGTGGACATGGAGCGCCTCATGGACTTCGCCCGCGAGCGCGGACTGCTCGTGGTCGAGGACTGCGCCGAGTCGCACGGCGCGACGGTGCGCGGCAGGCTCTCCGGCGCCTTCGGCGACCTGGCCTGCTTCAGCTTCTACGCGAACAAGGTGATCACCACCGGCGAAGGCGGCATGGTGGTCACCGACGACCCCGCGCTCGACAGGAAGCTGCGACTGCTGCGCAACCTGGGCTTCACCGAGCCTCGCTTCCGTCACGAAGTGCTCGGCTTCAACTTCCGAATGCCGGGCCTTCAAGCGGCGCTGGGACTCTCGCAGCTTCGGCGCATCGATTCGATCGTCGAGTCCAAGCGCCGGCTCGCCGACTGGTACACGCGACGACTTCGAAGCGTCGCCGGCCTGCAGCTGCCGCACGAACCGGAAGGATTTCGCCATGTGCACTGGATGTACGCGCTCGTCGTGGAGCCGTCGTTCGGCATCTCGCGCGACGAGCTCGCCAAGCGCCTGAAGGCCGACGGCATCGAAACGCGCACCTTCTTCTGCCCCATGAATCGGCAGCCGTGCCTGGGCGGCGAGGAACTCATGCGATTCGCGCCGTGTCCGGTGGCGGAGGAGCTCTGGGAGCGAGGGATCTACCTGCCATCGTCGACGCGGCTGCGCGAAGCGGACGTCGAGACGATCTGCGAGCGGATCCGGCACGCGCCGAAGGGCGCCGGGGTCACGGCATGCGCATCGCGGTAGTCCTTCCAGGGCTCGATCCCGGAATCGGCGGCGGATTCACCTTCGTGGAGGAGATCTCGCGTGCGCTCGAGCAGTGCACGCCGCCCGCGGGAACGGAGCTCGTGATCCTCACCGATCGACCGGGAAAGGGCTCGCTTCCACGCGTGCGCTATCGCGCGGAGGGAACGGTCCATCGCGCGCGGCGCCGCGTGGCGAAGTCGTCGCAGCGACTTTCTCGCATGGTCGGCCGCGCCAATCCCATCGAGGCGGCGGCGCGCAAGGCCGAAGCGCACGTCGTCTGGTTTCCCACCGGGGGAAGCGAAGCGATCGACCTTCCGTTCGTGGCCACGGTATGGGACATCCAGCATCGAACGCATCCGTGGTTTCCCGAAGTCTCGGAACACGGGCTCTGGCGCGCGCGGGACGAATCGTCGCGCGAATTGCTTTCCCGCGCGCTGCTGGTGGTCTGTGGAACCGAAGCAGGCGCCGCCGAACTCGACCGCTGCTACCAGGTGCCGCGAGATCGCGTGGTGCTCGCGCCGCACCCGACTCCGGCATGGGCATTCGCCGACGTCGCCGGCGACGCGGTGGACGGCGTCAAGGCGCCGTTCTTCCTCTATCCCGCCCAATTCTGGGCGCACAAGAACCACGCGACGCTGATCCGAGCGCTGGCGTTCCACCGCAGTCGCGGCAGCCGCGCGTCGCTCGTGCTCGTCGGCGGCGACATGGGCGTTCGCAAGCGCCTCGTCGAACTCGCGATGTCGCTCGGCGTGCGCGACGCCGTCCACTTCCCCGGATTCATTCCGCGCGCGGCGCTTCGCTGGCTCTACACGCACGCAACGGCGCTGATCTATCCGGCGTTCTCCGGGCCGGAGAATTTGCCGCCGCTGGAGGCATTCGCGCTGGGCTGCCCCGTTGCCAACGCCGACTTTCCGGGGGCGCGCGAGCAGCTCGGCGAGGCGGCGCTCTACTTCGATCCCGAGAATGCGGACGCCGTCGCCGAGTGCATGGATCGACTGGAGTCCGGCGAGGATCTGCGGGACGAACTGATCGAGGCCGGGCGCGCCATCGCGGAATCGCGGCGCGGCGCGGCGTTCGTCGACGCCGTGCTGGGCGCGATCGCCGCTCGACGCGCCATGATCGACCCGTTCACGCCGGATGCCTGACCGTCAATCGATCGACGAGCTCGGGCCCGCGGCCGCCGTCGGAGCGTTCGAGGCCGCCGATTCGCCGGTCGAGGCCGATTCGCCGGCCGCCGAGGCGTCGATTCCCGATTTCGTTCCGCGCGCGAGACCGACGAGCATCACGCCGTCGTCCTTGCCGCCAACCGGCGGCTTCTCGCCCGGCGCGAGGAAGCGGGCTCGCCCTCCCTCGACCACGAGGAACGGAATCGCGCCGGCATCGGGCTTCGACCACGCCGACACGATCCATCGCGACGACTCCACGCCGTCGATCGTTTCATGGAGCAGGCGCCCGCCGCCGAGTTCGAGCCACGACGCGTCGACCGGAACCTTCCCGTCGGCCCAGAGCGCGGCGTTCGTCGAGCCGAGGCGCTCGCTCGCCCAGCGCGCCACGATCGCGTCCACGTCGGGGTTGCCGGTCCAGGTGAGCAGCAGCCCCAGGTCCTGGCAGCACTCCTGGTCCTCGAGCCAGCGCAGGTCCGTGGCGTCGCCGCGAAGCACCGGCACGCCCGCGGCGTCCGCGAGCAGCGCGTGGTCGTAGCGCGAGTCGAGCATGGTGACGTCGACGCCGAGTCGCCGCAGCGCCGTCGCCGTTTCGCGCGAAAGTTGATGACCGCCCACGAGCAGCACGCCGCTCGGCCGAGAGCCGCCCACGCGCAGCAGCCGCGCCGCGATCGGCCCCACGATGCTCGCCCAGCAGACGGAACCCGCGATGACGAGGAACATGACCCGCTCGAGCGTTCCCGCGTCGCGCACGAAGCGCGCGAGGTCGACGAGCGTGCCGCTCGCCGCGGCGCTGGCGCCGCTCGACGCGAACGCGGCGAGGTCCTCCGCCGAGATCACCGCCACCGAGAGGGCCACGATGCCGCGTGGCGCGAAGGCGGCCACGAACGCCCGCTCGCGCCCGTTCAAGTGCGATCCCACGAGGGCGAGCATCGCCGACACCGGCCGCACCACGAGCAGAAGCGCCCCCAGGAAGATCGCCTCCGCCCAGCCGGTCTCGCCGAGCGATCGAACGTCGAAGCGCGCCGCGAGCAGCATGAACAGCGTGGCAACCGTGATCGACGCAATCTGCTGCTTGAACGAATGCAGGTCGGCGATGCCCACGCTTCGAAGGCTGCCCAGGCAAAGCGCCGCCACGACCGCCGCCACGAGACCCGACTCGCGCGTGGCGAGCTCGCCGAATCCGATCGCGATCATGCAGCTCGCCATCGCGAGCAGGTTCAACTGCTGCGCATTCGTGCGCCCGCGCACGCTCAGCGCCCGTGCGAGCAGCAGCGACCCCATGCCCACCGCGAGTCCCACGCCGAGTCCGGCGAGCACCTGGAAGCCCATGTGCCGCGCGCCGTCGAAGAGCATCGTGGCGCTCACCGGCACGATCGCCGCGCCCTTGAGCATGGTGAGCAGCACCACGGTGAGCATCACGCCGATCGGATCGAGCAGCACCGCCTCGGCCGAGAGCGCGGTGCGAAGCTTCGGCGTGACGCGGATGCGCCGCAGCAGCGGCTGGACCACCGTGGGTCCGGTCACGGTGAGCATGGCGCCGAGCAGGAGCGCCGCCGCCCATCCGTAGCCGAGCGCGAACACCGCGGCGACGGCGGCGAGCAGCCAGGTGACCACCGCGCCGGTCGTGAGCAATCCACTCACCGCGCGCGGCGCCTTGCGCAACTCGCGAGCCGTCAGGTGCAGCGCGCCTTCGTACACGAGCAGGCCGATGCCGAGCGTGATGAACGCCGGCAGCAGCGAGCCGAGCGAATCCGCGTCGACGATTCCCGCACCCGATTCTCCCAGCGCCAGGCCCACCGCCAGCAGCGGCAGCAGCGCCGGAATGCGCAGGCGCTCGCTCGCCACGACCACGAGCGACCCGATCCCCAGGGCGAGCGCGGCGGTGACGGCAGGCGACGACTCCATGGATCAACTCCGTGCCCGCGCCGGATCGATCGAGCACCGCGCGTCGTCGACGGGATCGCCCACGCAGCGGCAGTCTAGAGCGGTTCCTCATCATTCGTAGCGATCTGGCGGGCTGCGACTTCGTGTGGCATCGTCGGGCTCCATCGGCGGATCCTCTAGAGCGGTTCCTCATCATTCGTAGCGATCTGGCGGGCTGCGACTTCGTGTGGCATCGTC
>VGXK01000149.1 GCA_016873355.1 Phycisphaerae bacterium
GGGACCCGACGGCACGCCGCGCTCGCTTTCGGCGATCGGCGGCGCGGAGACCGGCGCCGACGCGGCGCAATTCATCCTGCTCGGCGCCGACACGGTGCAGGTGTGCACCGGCGTCATGAAGCACGGCTACGGACTGGTGAAGAGCATGTGCTCGGAGCTGGCCGCGTTCATGGATCGAAAGGGATTCGCCACCGTCGACGCGTTCCGCGGCCACGCGCTTCAGTACTTCACCACGCACGCCGACCTGGTGCGCCGGCAAGCGGAAGCTCGCGCCGCCAAGAAGGCGGCCGCGGACGGCGTCGTGCGGCGCGACGGCGACTGGAAGGGCGACGAGTTCGTGCGCCAGAGCGAGAATCTCGTGTCGAACAAGGGCGACTAGAGACACCGCGCACACGAGCGAACTCACGCACCAAGCGTCATCGCAATGCCCACCCCACCGCTGCTCGTCACGAACGGCCGCATCGTCACCGCGTCGGAGGATTTCCGCGGGGACGTTCTCGCCGTCGACGGCGTCGTCGAGCGCATCGAGCGCCGCATCGATCCTGCGTCCGCGCCGCGCGGCGCGACCGTCGTCGATGCAAAGGACAAGTTCGTCTTCCCCGGCTTCATCGATCCGCACGTACACGTGCACCTGCCGTTCATGGGCACGCACGCCAAGGACACCTGGGAGAGCGCGTCGCAGGCGGCGCTCGTCGGCGGCACCACCACGCTCATCGAGATGATCTGCCCCGGCAAGCAGGACGATCCGCTCGAGGCGTTCGAGACATGGCTGTCGAAAGCGAACGCCGGCGCCGCGTGCGACTACTCGTTCCACATGGGCGTCACGCGCTTCGACGGCGCCGCGGAGCGCGCGCTCCGCGAGATCGTGCGTCGCGGCATCACCAGCTTCAAGGTGTTCCTTGCGTACAAGGGCGCGCTGGGCGTCGACGATCGCGAGCTCTTCGCCGCGATGCGCCTGGCGCGCGAGCTCGGCGTGGTCGTCACCGCGCATTGCGAGAACGAGACGCTCGTCGACGAAGCGCAGCGATCGCTCGTCTCGGCCGGGCGCACCGGCCCCGAATGGCACGAGCCGAGCCGTCCGCCGCGCGTGGAGGCGGCGGGCGTGCACCACCTGATGGCGTTCGCGGAGGCGACCGGCGCCGAGGTCTACGTGGTGCACACATCGTGCGACGAAGCCGTGCGCGAGGCGCTCGCGGGCATCGGCCGCGGCGTACACGCGCATGTGGAGGTCGTCATTCCGCATCTCGTGCTCGATCGCTCGTACGCCGAACGGCCGGGATTCGAGGGCGCCAAGTTCGTCATGTCGCCGCCTCTGCGCGACGCGTCGCAGCCTCCGCGCCTGTGGAACTGGCTGCGCGCGGGCGTGATCGAGACGGTGGCCACCGATCACGCGCCGTTCGACTTCGAGACGCAGAAGCACATGGGGCGCGACGACTTCACGAGAATCCCCAACGGCATTCCGAGCGTGGAGGATCGCGTGAACCTGCTCTGGACCCACGGCGTCTGCGCCGGGCGCATCGATCTGCACACGTTCGTGGCGAGCGCAAGCGCCAATGCCGCGCGCATCTTCGGATTGAAGGGCAAGGGCTCGATCGCCGTCGGCGGCGACGCGGATCTCGTGATCTACGACCCGAAGTTCCGCGGGAGGATCACTGCCGCGAATCACCGCATGGCCACCGACTACAGCGCCTTCGAGGGGTGGGAGCTCAAGGGGCGCGCGAGCGTGGTCGTCCGTCGCGGCGAGATCGTGGCGAAGGACGGCAGGTTCGTCGGTCCGGGCGGCGGCGGCCGGCTCGTGCCGCGCGCGTGACCTACGCGGTCACCGCTCCCGCGAGCGCGCGGTCGAGCACTTCGAGAAGGAAATCGATGTCCGCGCTCTCGATGCACATGGGCGGCTTGATTCGCAGCACGTTGCCGAAGAGGCCGCCCTTGCCCACGAGCACGCCCATCTCGCGACAGCGCTCGAGCACATCCGCCGCAAGCGCCGGCGCTGGGGCCTTCGTGCGCGGATCCTCGACGAGTTCCACGCCCACCATCAATCCGCGCCCGCGCACATCGCCGAGCTTCGGATGTCGCTTCTGAAGTTCGCGCAGCCCGCCGATCAGCCGCGTGCCGATCTCCTTCGCGCGAGCCTGGATGCCGTTTTCGAGAATCACCTCGAGCGTGGCCAGGCCCTGCGCCATGCTCACGGGATTGGCGCCGTAGGTGTTGAAGTGCAAGCGCTGCGTGAAGGCCTTGGCGATTTCCGGCCGCGTCACCACGCAGCCGAGCGGTGCGCCGTTGCCGATTCCCTTGGCCAGCGTGACGATGTCGGGCGTGACGCCGTGGTTCTGGAATCCCCAGAACGCATCGCCGGTGCGCCCGAAACCGGTCTGCACCTCGTCGGCGATGCAGAGACCGCCCGCCGCGCGCACGGACGAATAGACCTCGATCAGGTAGCCGGGCGGCATCTCGATGGCGCCGCCGACGCCGAGAATCGGCTCGGCGATGAACGCGGCGATCTTGCCCGAGGTTCCCGTGCGGATCAGGTCGGCGACATCGTCCGCGTAGCGGCGGCCGGCGTCGGCCTCGTCGTAACCCCACGGACCCCGGTAGCGATCGGGCAGTCGCGCGTGCTGCACGCCCAGGCCGTGCGGGAACGGCTGCTTCCAGGTCGAAAGCCCGCTCAAACCCATCGTGGCGCTCGACATGCCGTGGTAGGCGTGCCGCAGCGCAATCACATCGAAGCTGCCCGTGAAGGCGCGAGCCATCATCACGGCGAGATCGTTCGCTTCGCCCCCGGAATTGGTGAAGGCGCAGACGCTGAGCCCCGACTGTCGGGGGAAGGTCGACGCGAGCTTCTTCGCGAAGAGCGCCGCGTTCGGGTGCAGATAGATCGTCGTGGTGTGCTGAAGGCGCTCGTTCTGCCGGCGCACCGCTTCCACCACGCGCGGATGGCAGTGCCCCACGCTCACCGTCACGATTCCCGCGAACGCGTCGAGATAGCGGCGACCCGTCTCGTCGAAGAGCCACTGCATGTGGCCCTCCACGATCATGATCGGCTCGCGGTAGTAGGTGATGAGCGACGGCGTGAGGAACTCGCGACGCAGCGCCAGCACCTCCGCGCGACCGGGACCCGCGTAGGGCTGCGGTCGATGATCGCACGGCGGCATGCGAGGCGGCGCGGCGGAAGTGCTCTTGGCGGCGGTCGTCATGATTCGCTCCGAAGATGATGCGTGGTCAAGCACGGGCATGCGCCGGGCGGTTCGACGATTCAACACCACCGCGCGCGAGCGCCCAGTAGACCACGCCCGCAAGCGGCAGCCCCACGAACCACGCCCACGAATAGATCGAGTCGAAGATCGGCGGCGCGATGGATCGCCCGGAGACGGCGTTCAGGAAGCCCGGCAGATTGGGGGCAACGCCGACCGCCAACGCGATCATGGCGCTCCATCGCACGCCGGCGAAGGAACCGCGCGGGTCGTAGAGCGCGTTCACTTCGAGTCGCGTGCGGCGCAACAGGAAGTAATCGGCGAGCATGATGCCCGCGATCGGTCCGAGCAGCGCCGAGTACCCGATCAGCCAGGTGAAGACATAACCCTGGAGCGTCTCGAGCAGCTTCCACGGCATCATCACCACGCCGATGATGCAGGTGATCAGGGCGCCGCCGCGGAAGCCGATGCGGCGCGGCGCCAGGTTGCTGAAGCCGTTGGCGGGACTCACCACGTTGGCCGCAAGATTCGTGGTGAGCGTGGCGAGCACGATCGCCAGCAGCGCCACCGACACGATCGTGGGCGAGGCATCGAGCCTCCCCACGAGCACCACCGGGTCCCAGATCGCTTCGCCGAAGACGACCACCGTCGCCGATGTCACCGCCACGCCGATGAACGCGAAGAGCGTCATGGTGAGCGGCAGACCGAGCAGTTGCCCCGACGCCTGCACGCGCTGCGATCGGCAGTAGCGCGTGAAGTCCGGGATGTTCAGGCTGAGCGTGGCCCAGAAGCCGACCATCGCGGTGAGTTGCGGCAGGAAGATGCTCCAGGCGCTCGTGTCGGCGGGCAGGCGCTCCGGGGGCAGAAGGTCGGCGGTCTTCGGCACGGCGCGCACCGCCCAGGCGAGCAGCGCCACGCCGCAGAGAAGCAGGAACGGCGACGCCCACGATTCAAGCACCTTGATGCTCTGGATGCCGCGCAGCACGATGACCAGGTGGATCGCCCAGAATCCGAGGAAGCACGCGAGTTGCGGCAGCGAGATCCCGAGCAGCGGCAGCGGCTGCCACGCGGCCGGATCGAGCCAGCCCATCGACGCCAGGATCTGCGAAATCGCCGCGCCGCCGATCCAGGTCTGGATGCCGAACCAACCGCACGCCACCAGGCCGCGTGCGATCGACGGCACGTGCGCCCCGCTCGTTCCGAAGCTCGCTCGCACGAGCACCGGAAACGGAATGCCGTACTTGGTGCCCGCATGTCCGTTCAGGATCATCGGAACAAGCACGATGAGATTTCCGAGCAGCACCGTGCCGATCGCCTGCCACCACGCGAGTCCCGCGCCGATCATGCCCGCGCAGAGCATGTAGCTCGGAATGCAGACGGCCATGCCGATCCAGAGCGCGGCCACATGCCAGGTGCCCCAGGTGCGCGCGTCCGGCGGCGTGGGAGCGAGATCGGCGTTCGAGAGTGCGGACGCGTCGCCGTCCGAGGATCGAACGCCGGGTGCGGCGCCGCTCATGCCTTCAGCGCCGGAGTTCGGGTGTAGCTCTCGGGTCGACGATCCCGGAAGAACTGCCAGGTGTCGCGCACCTGCCGGATCTGGTCGAGGTCGAGATCCGCCACCACCACCTCGTCCTTGGTGCGAGACGCCTCCGCGATGATCTTCCCGCGCGGATCGCAGAAGTAGCTCTGGCCGTAGAACTCGCCGATGTTCCACGGCGCCTCGGTGCCGACTCGATTGATCGCGCCCACGAAGAACTGATTCGCCACCGCGTGCGCCGGCTGCTCGAGCTTCCACAGGTACTCGCTCAGCCCCGCCACCGTGGCGCTGGGATTGAAGACGATCTCGGCGCCGGCCAGGCCAAGTTCGCGCGCCGCCTCCGGAAAGTGTCGGTCGTAGCAGATCATGACGCCGATGCGACCCGCGCTCGTGTCGAACACCGGGTAGCCGAGATTTCCGGGGGTGAAATAGAACTTCTCCCAGAAGCCGGGCTTGCAGTGCGGGATGTGGTGCTTGCGGTACTTGCCGAGGTACCTGCCGTGCTCGTCGATCACGGCCGCGGTATTGAAGTAGACGCCGGGAAGATCGACCTCGTAGATCGGGACCACGAGGATCATGCGGTGTTCCTTCGCCACCTTCTGCATGAGCGCGATGGTCGGCCCGTCCGGGATCGGCTCCGTCAATCCGTACCAGCGCTCCTCCTGCTCGGCGCAGAAGTACGGACCGTTGAAGACTTCCTGAAGGCAGCAGACCTGCGCGCCGCGCCTGGCCGCTTCGCCGATCAGCTCGAGATGCCGATCGATCGCCGCCTTCTTGATCGCTTCGAGCGGCGCATCGGTGCGCCCCGGGAATGCGGCCTGGACCAACGCGGCACGGGTGATGCGCGGCATGACTCTCCTTCAGTCCGCGCTAGAGCCAGCGCGACACCGTGACCTTCGACTTGGTGAAGAAGCGGGCGCCGTCCTCGCCGTTGGCGTGCAGGTCGCCGAAGAACGACTGCTTCCAGCCCGCGAACGGGAACGCCGCCATCGGCGCGGGCACGCCGACATTGATGCCGAGCATGCCCGCCTGCACCAGCGAG
>VGXK01000150.1 GCA_016873355.1 Phycisphaerae bacterium
CGCCGGGACGCCGCGCACTTCGTGCAGCAGCGCCGTCTTCAGGCCGCTAAAGCTGAAGTCGACGCGCGGCACGGGGAACGGCACCGCGTCGTCGCGTCCGTTCCGCGCGCAGCGCTCCACTTCGGGACCCCCGGGATAGGGAAGCCCCAGGATCGTGGCGCCCTTGTCGAACGCTTCGCCGACGGCATCATCCGGCGTTCGCGCGAGCAGCCGGATCGAGCATGCGTCGTCCATGCGGAAGACGGCGGTGTGCCCGCCCGACACGACCATGCCGAGCGCCGGCATCGGCACCGGCTGCTCGTCGAGCAGCGCCGCCACGAGGTGCGCCGCGACATGATCGACGCCGAGGAACGGAACGCCGAGCGACCACGCCAGCGCCTTGCCCGCGCTCGTTCCCACGAGCAGCGAGCCGATGAGTCCCGGGCGCACGCCGACGGCGACCGCGTCGATGCCGCTCGCGTCGATCGGCACGCCCGCGTGCTCCGCCGCACGCCGGATCACCGCAAGCATGCGCTCCAGGTGCGCGCGGCTGGCGAGCTCCGGCACCACGCCGCCGTACGGCGCGTGCACCTCCACCTGCGAGCCGACGATGTTCGAGCGCACGCGCAGACGGTCGCCGCGCAGCTCGACCACCGCCGCCGCGGTCTCGTCGCAGCTCGTCTCGATGCCCAGCACGGTGAGCGCTCGCTCCACGGCGCGATCGTAACGCGTGGCGCTCCTCCTACAATCGGCCCCTGTGGAAACGGGACTCACGCACGAACTCGACATCCGCGCCGAGAAGGCGGTGCTCGTGGGCGTGCACGTCGGCCGCGAGGACGAGGATCTCGCCGATCCGCTGAGCGAACTCCGCGCGCTCGCCGAAACCGCGGGCGTGCGCGTCGTGGGCGAGCTCGAGCAGCGCCTGCGCGTGCCGCGCGCGGGCACCTACATCGGCAAGGGCAAGCTCGAGGAGCTCGCGGCGATGGTGAAGGCGCTCGGCGCGAGGGTGGTCGTCTTCGACAACGATCTCTCGCCCGGGCAGGTGAAGGCGATCGAAGCGACGCTCGTCTGCAAGGTGCTCGATCGCAGCGAGCTCATCCTCGACATCTTCGCGAGCCGCGCGATCACGGCGCAGGCGAAGCTCCAGGTGGAGATCGCGCAGCTCGAGTACACGGCGCCGCGCCTCCGCGCCATGTGGAAGCACCTGGGCCAGGTCACGGGCGGCGCGCCGATCGGCGTCGGCACGCGCGGTCCGGGCGAGCAGCAGCTCGAGATCGACCGTCGGCTCGTCAAGGCGCGGCTCGATCGCCTGCGCCGCGAACTCGCGGAAGTTCAGGCTCGCAAGACGCGCGAGGTGGAGGCGCGGCGCCGCGAGCACTTCACCGTCGGCCTCGTGGGCTACACGAACGCCGGCAAGAGCACGCTCTTCAACGCGCTCACGCGCGGCGGCGCGTTCGCGCACTCGAAACTCTTCGCCACCCTCGGCACTCGAGTGGAAGCGTGGAATCTCGGCGGCGGGAACATCGCGATGCTGTCGGACACGGTCGGGTTCATCCGGCGACTGCCGCACCATCTCGTGGCGAGCTTCCGCAGCACGCTCGAGGACGCGGTGCACGCGCACCTGCTGCTCGTGGTCGTCGATTCCGCGGATCCCGAATCGCATCGACAGCTCGAGACGGTGCGCCGCGTGCTCGACGAGATCGGCGCGACCGGCCAGCCGCGGCAGCTCGTGCTGAACAAGATCGATCGACTGCCCGAGACGCACGACGATCGGCGCGGCGCGGACGAGCGTCTCGAGACCTGGCTGGCCGCCGAGCCCGACGCGCTGCCCGTCAGCGCCAAGTCGGGCGCCGGCCTCGACGAACTGCGCCGCCGGGCGCTCGAGGTCATGCGCGGCGACCTCGAGGAGCACGAGATCGAGCTCGCCACCTCCGAAAGCCGCGCGGTCGACTTCGTCGAGCGCCGCGCGGAAGTGCTTTCGCGCGACTATTCCGACGGAGTCGTGCGACTCCGCGCCCGCATCGGCCGACGGCAGGTGGAGTCGCTGCTCGCCAGCGGCGCCAGGTTCAGGCTCGACGGCCGCGATCCGCGCGCGGCCCTCAAGGAGGGATTCGCGTCGTCGCCGTCGCGCCGGCCGCTGCACGAGCGGCATGTCGGCTCGCGCGATCCATGATCACGGTTCGCGCCGTTCGGCGCGGGAGCGTCGCGGCGCCGAGCGCTCGTCGGGCGAGTCGCGCGAGCCGCACCCGTCGTCGAAAAGCTCCCCGAGCAGCGCCCGCATCGAGGGACCGACCTTCGCGCCGTCGCGCAGCCAGAGCATGCGGCGGCGCGGTCGCCCCGCCGACGACGCGAGCATCCACGCCACGGCCGTGCTCGCGCTTGCGCGACCGCGCGACCAGAAGCCGTCGTCGGCGCGGCCGTGCGCCACGCGCTCGCCGCGCGGCGGGAAGCGGCTCCAGTCCTCCACGATGCTTCCGCGGAGCGTGAGATCGATCGCGTTCGCCTGCTCCGGGTCGTCGCCCACGATCACGATCACGTTGAGGGACTTCGGCATGAACTGCGCCAGCGCCTTGCGAAGCAGCCGATCGGCCCGCGCCGCCGCGGCGGCGCGCCGTTCGATCCGGCGCTCGTCGACGAGCCGCAGCGACGATCCGCCGCGGCGCGGGCCGACCACGCGCACGCGGCCGATCTCCTCGCCGGCCGCATTCCGCGCCACGCGCTCGTCCGAGACCCGCGCCGAGCGCAGAAACGGCTCGACCTGGCGGATCATGCGGCGAAACGCCGCGCAGCCGGCGCCGGGCTTCCAGCGCACCGCCACCTCGATCGCCCGCGGAATCGACTCGAGCTCGCGCAGCACGCGCGGGATCGGGCGAAGCGTCGAAGCGATCGGCGCTCCGTCGACCGATCCGACCGCGCCGTCGCGCGCGGCGGCCCCGCGGCCGGCTCGAGTGGCCGCCCGAACCGTCGCCCGGCTCGACAGCCACTTCACGTGCGCGTGGAATCGCTGCCCGTCGCGAGCGACGGCAAGATCCGCGCTGCTTCCCGACGGCAGTGGAACGTCGAGCGCCAGCTCGCAACCGGCGCGGCGCAGGTGCGACGCGACGAGCAGTTCCGCCATGAGCGCGTCGGCTCGCGCCGAGATCACGAGAAGCGCTCCGTGCGCGCGCGACACCGCTCCGCGCGTGCGTTGCGCGGTGCCCGACACGCGCACTCCGCCGCCGCGCGTGACTCGCGCTGCATTCGGAGTGCCGCAATCGCCGCTCCGTGTGCGCCGATCTTGAAGAGATTTTCACGCCGGGCGCAGGAACGGCGCATCAGCCCGCGCAGTCGGCAGAGTCGCTTCGGGCCGAACGACGACGGACCGAGTTGAAGAAAGCGTTCCGCCGACATGATCCCACCTCCACGATGCGCCGATCGAACGGGTGTCCCAGGTTCAGGGACACAACACGGAGGAGAAGTTCCATGAAGCCGACACGCATCGGGGAGAGATTGGTTCAGCTCGGAGCGATTTCGCGAACCGAGTTGAAGAAGGCGATCGCACAGCAGGAGAACACCGGACAGCCGCTTGGAGCGGTCTGCGAGGAGCTGCTCGGAGTCGATCCGCGGGTGGTGGAGAGGGCATGGGCCGAACAGTACGCCGAACTCGTGGCGGATCTCGAGCCGCGATTGCGAGCGTTCGACGCGGAATGCCCGGGAATCGTTTCCCGTCGTCAGGCATGGCAATTCGCCGTCCTGCCGCTGCGATACGAGAACGGGGCGCTCGTCGTGGCCACGCTCGCGGAGCGACTGGCGCAGGCGCGTCGATTCCTGTCGACGCTCGTTCCGGGCGCAGTGATCCTGCTCGTGACGGACGCGGCGAGCCTTGCGCGCGCGTTGCAGAAGCATCATCCGTTTCCGGGAATGAGCGCCGATGTGCTCACGCGACGACGCGCCGCGTAGCGAAGGCGAAGGCGGGGCAGGGGGAAAGCGATCGATCGTGGGTGGCGGCGGCGGGGGCGCGATGTCGTGTCGTGATCGCGCTGCCATGCGCCATGCCGCTGCCCATCGCGGCGCGTCGCCCGGCATCGGGCTTCGACGCGCGCATGGCAACTCGCGGACTTGAACCGCGGACCCCCGCATTTTCAATGCGGTGCTCTACCAACTGAGCTAAGTTGCCGTCCCGCCGGCATCCGCCGTTGGGAGCGGAAGGGTACGCGATCCGCGCGACCTGTCAAGGTGACGAAGGGTCGGCGCCGAGCCGGCGCCGTGCTCCGCGGCCGCCGCGCCGCCGAGCAGCCGATCGGCGAGCCAGAGTCGGATCGGCCGCGTGCCGGTGTACGACTGAAGCCGCGCCGCGGGGGACGACGAGCTGCGCGAGCGAGCGGCGCCGAGCGTGGTGGCGCGCAAGTCCGACCAGAATCGCCGCGCGTACGAGAGCCCCGTGGAGGAGCCGAGCTGCTCGGCGCACGCACGGTCGAGGCACCATGCGTGCGCGTTCAGCAGATCGTTCCACGCCGCCGCGTCGCCGCGAACGCACGCGACCGCGAGAATCACGTCGGGAAGGTGCGACAGCACGCGCTGCGGCCGGGGACCGAGCGAGAGGCCCGAGCACGCGAGATGATGGATCACTTCATCCACGCTCACGCGATGTCGGGCGGCATCGGCCGCCGCGCAGAAGAACTGCCGCCGCACCTGGGCTGCCAGCGCAGCCGGAAGCGACGTCTCGACGCCGCCGGACTCCAGGCACGATGCTTCGGTTCGCGGCGCCGCGCGAGTCCGCGCGCGAGAGTCGTTCCGCTCGAGCAACGCGGCGCTTCCGTTCGCTCCCCCCGGCGTGTTCCTCGTTGCGGCGTTCTCGTGCATGGACTGGTTCCCCTCTCGATGAATGCGGCTCACGGCCGCGTGCGCCCCGGTTCGGATCGTTCACCCCGGCGTCGCCAATCTACCGATCGCACCAGCGCCGTCAATCACCCCGATCGTCTCGAATGCGCGAATCGCGCGACATACAGCGAACTCGTCCGAGAAAGCGACGACGAAGATCTCGCAGGGCCGGGAACCTCGCGCGCCACTCGCGAAGCGCCACGAGATCGAGCGTCGCCTCCAGTCGATGCGCGCCGGTGCCCGCTTCGGCCACCACCTCACCCTGCGGCGACACCACGAGCGATTCGCCCCGATACTCGGCGACCGGGTCCCTCCCCACTCGGTTGCACGCGACGACGAACGCCTGGTTCTCGATCGCCCGCGCAATGCAGAGCGCCCTCCAGTTCGACGCTCTCGCCGCCGGCCAGTTGGCGGCGATGAAGAACACTTCGGCGCCCGCAAGTGCCGACAGTCGCCAGACTTCCGGAAAGCGCAGGTCGTAGCAGATGAACGGGGAGATGATCCCGTGGTCGGTTCCGATCACCACGATCTCGTCACCGCCGCGGAAACCCTTCGTTTCCTCGCCGTAGCCGAACGGATGCAGCTTCCGATAGGTGCCGCGGATCGTGCCGGCGGGATCGGAGACGACCAGCATGTTGCGTCCAAGAGCATCGTCGGCGACTTCGGTGGCGCCGTGCAGATACCAGCAGCGGTGCTGGCGCGCCGTTTGCGAGGCGAACGCCGGGCCATCGATTCGGGCATCGTGATGCACGGAGCTCACGAATCCGGTGTCCGCCATCTCCGGCGCGAGCACGAAGGTGCCGGGCTCGAGCGCCGGCGACGCGATCATCCGCTCGATCGCGGCGCGGTTCGCCGCGGCATCCTGCCACGCAAGATCCATCTGAAGCAGCGCCACGCGCACGGCTCGTATG
>VGXK01000151.1 GCA_016873355.1 Phycisphaerae bacterium
TCGCGGACATTCGACGCTCGCTTCGCTCGCTCGACATCCCAAACGGCCCGAAACGGGGCACCGAGCAAGCCGACGCGGACTTCGTGCGGCGGCGCGAAGCGGCGCCCGCGTCGCGCCGCCTCAGCCGCGCCGCTTCGACATGGCGCGATCCATGTCGCGCTTCATCTCTCGCTCGGCGATCGCGGCTCGCTTGTCGCCGTGCTTGCGGCCGTGCCCGATTCCCACGAGCAGCTTCGCGCGGCCGGACTTGAAGTAGATCTTCAGCGGCACCAGCGTGATGCCCTTGGTCTTCAGCGTCTGGGCCAATCGCCGGATCTCGCGCGAGTGCGCCAGCAACGGCCGAACGCGCAGCGGCGCGTGCTGCCGGGCCGCGCCGGCCGGGGGATATTCCGCGATGTGCACGCCGTGGAGCTCAAGCGTCGCCGGTTCCTCCCGCGCCATCACGAATCCTTCCGCGAGGCTCGCCTTGCCGTCGCGAAGGGACTTCACCTCGCTGCCGAGCAGCTTCATTCCCACCTCGAGCGTGTCCGAGATGCTGAAGTCGTGTCGAGCCTTGCGGTTCTCGATCTCCGGCTCGCGCACGCGACGATCGGGCATGCGGGCGAGCGTACCGAGCGTCCGCCAACGACTCAGGGTCCCGTGAACCGCCGCAAAGGCCGGTAAATCTCCGCGCTGCGATTTGCATTCGAGCGGGATCCGAGGACAATCGGTTCATTCGTCGTGCGCCGCGCGAGACCCGCGGTGCCGTTCCACTTCTCGCCCCCCACGAGACCGAACAATGCCCCGGACACACCGCCTCGCCGCCTCCCTGCTGTTCCTCTGTTCCGCGTCGTACGCACAGGTCGTGCCCGCCATTCCGCAGTCGGTCACCGACGCGCGGAACGCCTTCCTCGACCAGAATCCGGCCACCGGATTCACCGAGCTCGGCACGCTCGTCGAACGCGTCTGGGGACGCGCGTTCTCCACGGGCACCACGCCGATCAACAGCGCGCAGACCTTCGTCGATTCGCACAGCGGGATCTGGGGCGTCCCGCCGTCGCAACTCGTGCCGATCGGACCATTCGACGACGGCTCGCATGTCGTGCCGATCCTGTACGACTCCGCCAGCGAGTCGTATCTGTTCACGGGCGTCTACTTCTCGCAGCAGCTCGCCGGCATTCCGGTCTACGGCGCGCACCTTCGCTGCCTGATCCGCAATGAGCCCGGCTTCCCGATGGTGCTTGCGAGCAGCACGCTCCGCGACGTGAGCTCGCTCGACGGAGCGTTCCGCGCCGGCGCGCTCGGCGTTCCGAATCCCGCGATCTACACGCGCGTGGCGCTCGACCAGTTCCGGCAGCGGCCGCAGGTCTCCCCCGCGGAGTGGGTCATCTGGGCGGGTCTCGACGATCAGACGCCGCAGCCGCAACTGGCGATCAAGTTCACCGCCGTGGGCGGGTCGCATCTCGATCCGACGAACCACATGGCGATGCTCTACGTGGTCGACGCCGACGACGGCTCGATCCTTCACCAGGAGAGCCTCATCTATCACGCCGATGTCGGCGGGACCGTCTTCGGCAACGCCACGACGGGCTCGAAGTCCGACGCCTGCAATCCCGAGGCGAACATCGGTCTCCCCTACGCGGCGGTGACTTCGTCGCAGGGCACGCACTACGCCGATGCGAACGGCGTCTTCACCATTCCCTGGCCGAATGGAACGCCGCTCAGCGTGACGTCGACGATCGCGGGGCTCTACTTCTTCGTCATCTCCGACAACGGCGGCAACCTCTCGCTCAACGCGAACATCCCGAGCGGCGGAACGACCTCGTTCATCCACAACGCCCTGAACAATTCCGAGTTCTCACGCGCGCAGGTGAACGCCTACCTGCACGCGAACATCGCGCGCGACTGGATCCTGAGCGCGAACCCGTCGTACCCGACGATCACCTCGCAGTCGAACTTCCAGATCACGGTGAACATCGCGTCGACCTGCAACGCCTTCTACAGCAACAGCACGATCAACTTCTACGCCTCGGGCGGCGGCTGCCCGAACACCGCGTTCGCCTCCGTCGTCGCCCACGAGTACGGCCACAACATGGTCGACAAGGGCGGATCCGGCCAGGGCGCGTACGGAGAGGGCATGAGCGATTGCCTCTCGGTGGTGGTCTACGACGAGAGCATTCTCGCGTACGGCTGGAGCGGCAACTGCAACTCGGGCCTGCGCAATGCCGACAACAACTGCCAGTACCAGACGAGCGGCTGCTCGAGCTGCGGCTCGGCGATCCACTCCTGCGGCCAGCTTCTCTCGGGCTGCGTTTGGGATCTGCGCGAACAGCTCGCCGCGAAGTATCCGGCCGACTACCGCCCGCGACTGGCGGATCTCGTGGTGAACTCGGTGCTCGTGCACGGGGGCTCGAGCATCACGCCGTCGATCACCGTCGACTTCCTGACGCTGAACGACGACAACGGCGACATCACCGACGGCACGCCGGACTACGCGGAGATCAACGCCGCGTTCACCGCCCACAGCATGCCGGGACCGGCGCTTTCTCCCATCAAGTTCAACTACCCGAGCGGGCTGCCCGCGCTCGCGTCGCCCGCCGGCGCCACGACCTTCCCGGTGCACGTGCAGCCGCTCGGCGGCAACCCCGTGGCGGGAACGGGCAAGCTCTACTGGCGCTTCGGAACCTCCGGCGCGTTCAGCTCCGCGTTCATGACGCAGGGCGCGCCGAATCAGTACACGGCGTCGATTCCCGCGGGACCATGCCCCGGCGTCGTGCAGTTCTACGTGGAGTCCGGCGTGCAGGGCGGCGGCACGGCCACGAGCCCCGCGGGCGCACCGACCGCCGTGTTCGGCGCGCCGGTCGCCGCGTCGCAGTCGATTCTCCTTGCCGACTCCTTCGAGACGAACCTCGGCTGGAGCTACGGCGTTGTCGGCGACACGGCCACGACCGGCGCCTGGCTTCGCGCGAATCCGATCGGGACCGCGGCGCAGCCTGAGAACGATTTCACGGCCGACCCCGGCGTGAACTGCGCCTTCACCGGCCAAGGCACGATCGGCGGTTCGCTCGGCGAAGCCGACGTCGACAACGGCATCACCACGCTCATGTCGCCGGCGTTCGACGCCACCGGAAACGACGACGTCTACTTCACGGCCTGGGTCTGGTACAGCAACAACACGGGCGCGAACCCGAACCAGGACACGATGCCCGTCCAGGTCTCCAACAACGGCGGCGCAAGCTGGGTGACGATGCAGAGCATCAACTCGAACGCGAACGCGTGGGTGCTGCACTCGTGGCGCCTCCAGGACTTCGTGACGCTCACGAACAACATGCGCGTGCGCTTCCGAGCCCAGGACACCGATCCGCAGTCGCTCGTCGAAGCGGCCGTCGATGACGTGGAGGTCCTGGCGTTCTCGTGCACGGCGTCGAATCCGTACGACCTGAACGGCGACGGCGTGGTGGACGGCGACGACCTCGGCACGCTGCTGGGCCAGTGGGGACCGTGCCCCGGCTGCTCCGCCGACTTCAACGGCGACGGCGAGGTGGACGGCGACGATCTCGGCGCGCTGCTCGGCAACTGGACCTGATCGAGCGCCCGAGTCCGTGATCGCAATGCGGCGGTCGCGCAGGGTGAAGGCCCCTGTGCGACCGCCGCTCTTCTCTCTATACTCCGCGGCTCGCCGCATCGCCCAGATGGCGGAACTGGCAGACGCGCCAGCTTGAGGTGCTGGTGGGAGCAATCCCTTGGAGGTTCGAGTCCTCTTCTGGGCATTTCGAGGCGCCCGTGACCCACGGTTCGCTCCGAGTCAACGAGGTCTTCCACTCGATCCAGGGAGAGAGCACGCGCGCGGGTCTCCCGTGCGTCTTCGTGCGCCTGGCCGGGTGCCCGCTTCGCTGCTCGTACTGCGACACGGAGTACGCCTTCCGCGAGGGTCGATCGAAACCGATCGCGGCGCTGCGCGACGAAGTGCTCGCGATCGACTGTCCGCTCGTCGAGATCACCGGCGGCGAGCCGCTCGCGCAGGCGGGCGTGCACGAACTCATCCGCGAACTCGCCGACGCGGGACGCACGGTGCTGATCGAGACGTCGGGCGCCATCGACATCGCGCCGTGCGATCCACGATCGATTCGCATTCTCGACTTGAAGACGCCCGGCAGCGGCGAGTGCGATCGCAACCTCTGGTCGAATCTCGACGATCTGCGGCCGCACGACGAGATCAAGTTCGTGATCGGCGATCGCGCCGACTACGAATGGGCTCGCTCGGTCCTGCGCGAGCATCGACTCGCGGAGCGCTGCGCCTGCGTGCTCATGAGTCCCGTCTTCCGGCAGGCGACGGGTCGCGAGATCGCCGGACACGCGGGGCTCGATCCGCGCGAACTCGCCGCGTGGATCCTCGAGGATCGACTGCCCGTGCGGATGCAGCTTCAGCTGCACAAATTCATCTGGGACCCGGCGACCCGCGGCGTGTGATGCGCGGAGCGCGGCGCTCCTCCGGCGTGCGAAACGCCTGACGACGCAGCTCCGCAAGCTCCGGCGCGGTGAGCTCGCGCCACTCTCCCACCGCGAGACCGCGCAGCCGAAGCGGTCCCATCTGCACGCGGCGCAGCTTCTTCACCGGATGGCCGAGCTGCTGGAACATGCGCCGGATCTGGCGGTTGCGTCCCTCGGCGAGCTCCATGAGCAGCAGCGTTCGCGTGCGGTCCCGCTTGAGAATGCGAAGCGACGATCGTTCCGTCTTCGTTCCGGGAGCACCGCGCGGGCCCGGAAGATAGATGCCCTGCTCCAGATGCGCGAGATCCCCGTCGGGCACCGTTCCGCCCACCGTGACTTCGTACAGCTTGTGGACTTCGTAGCGCGGATGCGTCAGGCGATTCGCGAGCTCGCCGTCGTTCGTGAGCAGCAGCAGTCCGCTCGAATCGATGTCGAGCCGCCCGACGGGAAAGAGCCTCGCGCCGCTCGGATGGCGCACGAGGTCGATCGCGCGGCGGCGACCCTCGGGATCGGCGTTCGTGGAGACGATGCCCTTGGGCTTGTAGAGCATCACGTGCACGCTTCGCTCGCGGCGCGGCAGCGGTCGGCCGTTCACGGCGATGCGATCCTGCGCGGGATCGACCCACGCCGGCAACGCGTCCACCACCTCGCCGTTGACGGACACGGCGCCCTCCTCGATCAGCGCCTCGCAATGACGGCGGCTTCCGACGCCCGCGTCCGCGAGCACGCGCTGAAGGCGCGGACCGCGCCGATCGTCGGTGAAGGAGTGCGAACGCTTCGTGCCTCGGCGCGGCATGGCCGCATCCTACGAGCGGCCGCCCGCACGACGAGCTCGTCGAGCACCCCGCGGGCGCCGCCACAATCCCTACGCTGCACGCATGATCGACGCCGCCACGCTCGTCGCCCTGCTTCCGCTGCTCGCCGCCGAGACGCCCCCGTTGCTTGCACCCCGGGACCAGGCGAGCCTGCTCGGGCGCACGATCGCCGAGCGGTTGCTCGCGGATCCGCTCGACGCGATCGAGCGCCAGCTGCACCGCGCCGCGGAACGGGCGCCGAGCGACCGCATGCTGCCGTGCGTGCATGCGCTCTTCTCGAATCCATGGTCGCTGCCCGAGAGCGCCGAGTGCATCGCCGGCGCCGCGAACGCGCCGCGCAGCGCGCTCGCCGCGGCGCGGATCGCCGCGAGCGCGCTCGGCGCCGAGTCGCCTCCCGAGGCAGGCATGGGCACGCGCTCCATTCCCTCCGCGTACCACGCGCTGCGGCACCTGG
>VGXK01000152.1 GCA_016873355.1 Phycisphaerae bacterium
CACCACCGCCACCGTGCTCCCCTCGTGCAGGATCACGGCGAGCGTCACCGGCAGCCATCCGAGGATCGCGAGCGGAATGAGCGCGGCGACCATGCCCATCGACACCGCCACGTTCTGGAGCACGATGCGCCGCGCGGCGCGGCCGAGCGAGATCGCGAAGGGGAGGCGGCCGAGATCGCTTCGCATGAGCGCCACGTCGGCGGCTTCGAGCGCGACGTCGGCGCCCCCGCCGCCCATGGCCACGCCGACGGTGGCCGCCGCCAGCGCGGGCGCGTCGTTCACGCCGTCGCCGACCATCGCCACGGCGCGATGCGACTTCGCAAGCGCCGCCACCGCGGCGATCTTGTCCTCGGGCAGCAGCGCCGCGCGGACCTCGCGGATGCCGACCTCGGCCGCGATCGCGCGGGCGACGACCTCGTTGTCGCCGGTGAGCATCACGATCGGATCGATGCCCATGCGTGCGAGCCGCGCCATCGCGGAGGCCGCCTCCGTCCGGGGCTCGTCGCGAAGTCCGATCGCGCCGACGAAGCGATCGTCGCGCGAGACGACGACGACGGTGCACGCCGCGCGCTCGAGCGCCGCCGCCGCCTGGCGCACGGCGGGGGGGATCGCGTCGCCGCCGGCGCCTTGCGATCCGGTCGCGTCCGCGCCTTGCGAAGCGGTCGCGCCCGCGCCGCCGCGCGTTCCTTCGAAGAAGCGAAGCGCGCCCGCCCGCACGACCGATCCGTCGACCACGCCGGTCACGCCCTTGCCGCGCACGTCGACGAGATCGCGCACCTCGGGCACGCTCGCGCCGCGCCGCGCCGCCTCCGCCACGATCGCGCGCGCGAGCGGATGATTCGAGCGCTGCTCGAGCGCCGCCGCAAGCGACACGAGCTGCGTCTCGTCGGCGCCCTCGAAGGCCGTCACGACCGTCACCTGCGGACGGCCGAGGGTGATCGTGCCGGTCTTGTCGAGGGCCACGACGCGCACGAGCGCGAGACTCTCCAGGTGCGCGCCCCCCTTGATGAGCACGCCCGATCGCGCCGCCTGCGCCACGCCCGCGAGCACGGCCGCGGGCGTGCTGATCGCGAGCGCGCACGGCGAGGCGCCCACGAGCAGCGAGATCGCGCGGAGCATCGAGATCGACCAGGGTCCGAGTCCGTCCGCGGGCTCGATCCATCCCAGGGTCGGCGGCAGCAGCGCCGTGAGCACGACCGCCACGAGCACGCAGGGAACGTAGATGCGCGTGAATCGATCTGCCGCGCGCTGCACGCGGCTCTTCTGCGACTGCGCCTCCTCGACGAGGCGGATCATCCGCGCCATCGTGGAATCGGCCGCCGCGCGCGTCACCTCCACCTCGATCGCGCCATCGCCGTTCAGCGTGCCGGCGAAGACCTCGTCGCCCACGCCCTTCTCGACGGGCATGCTCTCGCCCGTGATCGGGCTCTGGTCGATCGCGCTTGCGCCTCGCGCCACGCGCCCGTCGACTCCGACCCGCTCGCCCGGGCGAACGATCGCGAGCTCGCCGGGGAGCACGTCGTCGACCGGAACGTCGAGCTCCGCGCCGTGTCGACGAATGCGCACCCGGCGCGGCGCGAGCGAGGCGAGCGCGGAGATCGCACGCCGCGCCTGTCCCATGGCGTAGTGCTCGAGCGAGTGGCCGAGCGCGAAGAGGAAGAGCAGCAGCGCGCCGTCCATGAACTCGCCGATCGCGGCGGCGCCGATCGCGGCGAGCGCCATGAGAAAGTCGATGTCGAAGCGCCCCTTGAGCGCGAGGGTCGCGCCTCGGATCGTGGGTCCGACGCCGGTGACGAGGTACGCCACGAGCAGCAGGCTCCCGACGAGCAGACCGGACCCTTCGAAGTTCGCGACGCGCGGCAGGATCGCGGCCGCGAGCAGGCAGAGCCCCGCGACGACGGGAATGAGCAGATCCTTGGCGAGACGAAGCCGTGAGAGCATCGGGAACTCGGCGCAGCGGCGGAGCGCCGCGTCGCGCGGCGTGTCGGCGCGAGCATACTCCGGGCGCCGCGGGCACCTACGATGGGGACCATGCACGAACCTCGACGCGAGCGATTCACGGCGCCCACTCCGTCGGACCTGGGCGATCGCGAAGTGGAGCGGGAAGGCGACTCGCTCGACGGCGTGCGCGTGGCGCTGCTCGTCACGGGAAGCATCGCCGCGTTCAAGGCGCCGCTCGTGGCGCGGGCGCTGCGCCGGCAGGGCGCGTCGGTGCGGGCCTTCGCGTCGAGCGAAGCGCTTCGCTACGTGACGGCCGATGCGCTCTCGTGGGCGTGCGCGGCGCCGACCGTGATCGAACTCACGCCCGAGTCGGAGCATCTCTCCGACGACGCGCCGTACGACGTCTACCTCTGTGCGCCGGCCACGCTCAACACGATCTCGAAGCTTGCGTGCGGCATCGCCGACGGCACGGTGACCGCCGCGCTCGCGTCGGCGCTCGGTCGGATGGAACGGGGACGCGCGGGCGTGCTGCTCGCGCCGTGCATGCACGGTTCGATGCACACCTCGATTCTCGAGCGGCATGTGGAGGCGCTCGCGTCGATGGGCGTGCGGATCGTTCCGCCGCGCGACGCCGCGGGGAAGCACAACCTGCCGGACGAAGCGGTGCTCGTGGCCGCGGTGGTCGACGACGTTCGGCGGCGGAAGTCGACTCGCGCGGGCGGCCGGGAGCGGAACGCGTGATCGCCCGGATCGTCCTGCTGGCGGCGCTCGTGGCCGCGCCGCCCGGAAACGCCGTCACGCCCGGTGCGGCCCCGCGGGGCGGCGCCACTCCCGGCGCGGCGCCGCCGACGATCGAGCTTCGCGTGATCTCCGAACGCGAGGTGCTCACGCCGCCCGAACCGGTCGACTCGATCACCTTCGGCGAGATCGTCGCCTTCGCCGGCGACGAGGCGATCGTCACGGGCGCCGTCGTGGGGCGCCCCGGCGTCGACCGCGGTCGCATCGCCACCTTCGTCCGGAACGACGGCGCGTGGCGGCCGCGGGATGCGTCGATCGTGGTCGCGGGCATCGGGCGCCGCGACATCGCGCTGCGGAGCGTCGCGGCCGGTCCCGCGGTGATCGCCGCGTCGTTCCACCGGGGCGCGAGCGACGCCGGTTCCGTTCTGCTCTTCCAGCGCGAGCTCGTCGAAAGCGGCTGGGCGCTTTCGGAACGACTCGAGGCGCCGTCGTTCGAATCGGCGCCGGAGTTCGGCGGCGTGATCGCCACCGACGGTGCGCTCGTCGCCGTGAGCGAGGTGGATCCGGGCTTCTCCGCAATCGCGCGGGCATCGCGACCGTCGTCGCCGCGCGTGCATCTCTACGAGCGGAGAGTCGACGGATGGAACGCGATCGCCGCGATCGACGCGCCGAGATCGCGCCCGGCGCCGTGGTTCGGCACGGCGCTCGCGATCGACGGCCCGCTCGTCGTCGTCGGTTCGCCGAAGCAGAAGTCCCCGGCGTCGAGCGAACCCGATGCGCCCGCGCCGGAAGGAGCGCCGCCGTCGCTCGAACCTGCCCAGGTGCGCATCCATCGCCGCAGCGGCGAGGCGTGGGCGCTCGATTCGACGATCGCCGGCGCCTCGGTGACGCCGTGGCCCGGCTTCGGTACGCAGGTGGCGATCGAAGGCGATCTGCTCGCGGTCACCGCCACCGAGGAGCGCGACGGCGGCGGCAGCAAGGTCTTCGTGTTCCGCCGCGGCGGGAGCGGCTGGACGAGCGAGGGCGAACTCGTGCCCCGCAACGTGATCCCGGCGGGCAGCTTCGGCGCTTCGCTTGCGATCTCGCGTGGTCGCGTGCTCGTGGGCGACACGCACGCGCTCATTCCGGGCGCCGATCAGACGGGGCTCGTGCACGGCTTCGAGCGGATCGACGGGCGCTGGATCGAGACCTTCCGATTGCAACCGAGGGCGCCGGCGATGCCGACGAGTTTCGGAAGCCACCTCGCCGTGCGGGGCGACCTGGCGATCGTGAATCGCACGCGTTCCGAATCGCGCGGGTGCCCGCTCGGCGGCGCGTACCTCTTCGAGCTTCCCGAGCCCTCGGCGAAGTGAGCGGCGTCGGCACCGAACGACGCGCTTGCCCGATCACTTCCACCGTCGGATGGCGTACATCGCCAGCGCCGCGCCGGCGCCGATCGACGCGGACGCGATCACGCGACCGGGCGCGCCGATCGGCCAGACCGGATTGAGCGCCACCGCGAGCGCCGCGAACGCGGCGCTCCAGCCGGCTCGCTTCTGATTCGACGCGTGCAGCGCCGATGCGACGAGCGCGCCGAGCACGAGCCACGCGGCGAACTCGCGCCACGGATCGAACTGCCAGCGGACGAGCCAGTGGAGCAGCGGTTCGATCAGCAGCCACGCCGCCGCCACGAGCGCCAGCACGAGCACCGGCTGCTTCATGCTCGCAGCGTAGCGGCGTCACGCCACCGCTATCCTCCGCACCATGGCCGACGCGGGGCAGCGCATCTCGTTCCGCCGATCGCTCGCGGGACGGCTCCTGCTGTGGGGAATCCTCCCGATGGTCGTCGTAAGCGCTTCGATCCTCGTGGTCGGCGCCACGTCGCGCTACCAGGCGCTGCGCGCGGCGGCCGAGCAGATGCTCCAGGACGGCGCGGAGCTTGCGGCGGCGCGCATCGAGGACGCGAACAACAACGCCGCGAATCTCGCCTCCACGCTCGCAGGCGCGCAGGTGGCGGGGCTGCTCGGGGAGCGTCGGCAATCGCTCCTCCTGCTCGCGATCGTGCTCGAGCGCACGCCCTGGTGCCGCGCCGTGTTCTACGCGTACGAGCCGAATGCCGACGGCAAGGATGCCGACGCCGCCGCGTCCGGCGTCCCGATCGAGGCGCGGACGCCTGCCGGTCGCTTCGTGCCGCGCTGGGTCCGCGACTTCACGAGGGGTGGGGCGATCCGCCTCGAGGCGCTGACCGAACCCGAGAGCGATCCCGGCTACGCGCTGGCGCTCAGGCGCTTCCGCCAGAGCGGCACGACCGAGGTGAGCATCGGCGACCCGCATGCGGAGGGCGACGATCGGGTGGTCGATTACGTTGCGCCGATCGAGATCGACGGCCGCTTCTTCGGCGCGGCGGGCGTGGAGCGCTCGCTGCGCGACGTCGACGCGCTGCTCCAGGACGTCGCGGCGCGGGACCGCACGCGGGCGTTCCTCGTGGCGCCGTCCGGGCGCGTGGTGACGGCGGCGGGCGAGTTCACGGGCGATGTCGTCGGCGCCGAGGTGCGCGCGACGCCGTACGCGGCGCACCTGCGGCGCGCGCTCGACTCCCCGGCGGATTCGACCACGATCGAGCGCGACATCGATCCCGTCACCGACGAGGAGATGTACTTCGTGACGGCGCCGGTGGGCACGGGGCGCTGGCGACTCGTGCTGGCGCGACCGACCTCGACCGTCACCGGTCCGATCCGCGACGAAGTGATCCAACTCGCGTCCGTGGCGCTCACGGGACTCGGCGTGGTGCTGGCCATCCTCGTGGCGCTCGCGATCCGATACTCGCGCGGCATCGCCTCGGCGGTTCGGCTCGCGTCGCGCGTGGCCGAGGGCGATCTCACCGCCGAGATGAAGATGGACGCGCCCGACGGAAGCGAGGCGGCGCAGCTTGGACACAGCCTCTGCCTCATGACGCGTCAGCTCGATCGACTCGTCTCGGAAGTGAAGCGCGCCGCGATCCGGCTGCACGCCACCGCCACGCAGGTGGCCGCCACGAGCGCCGAGCAGGAACGCTCCGCGC
>VGXK01000153.1 GCA_016873355.1 Phycisphaerae bacterium
GCGCAGGCGCTCTCGCCGCAGGAGTTCGGCATGGCGTCGGTGGTGATGGTGGCGTGCGGCTTCGTCATGGTGCTGCCGATGCCCGTGATGGGCGACCTGCTCATCACGCATCAGCATCATCTGGCCGTGATCGCCCCCGCCACGCGGCGCGTGACGATCTGGACGACCGTCGCACTGGTGCTGACGCTGATCGGCACCGCGCCGCTGATCGCCGCGTGGTACGACCAGTACCCGTTCACGCCGGTGGCGGTGCTGCTCTGCCTCAGCGCAATCCGGCCGATCGCGGAGGCGATGGCGGTGGCGCCGCTGACGCGCCTGCGCCTCGCGCTTCGTTACCGCGAAATCGCCGTGATCAACGGCGTGGTGCAGCTCGGTTCGGCGGTGCTCACCGTGGTCTGGGCCGTGCTCTGGCCGGGCGCCGCGGCCATCGTGATGCCGCAGGTGCTCGCGGTGCTCGCGAAGGCGATCTGGTGGGGCGCCGCGGCGCGGCGCATCGGCGTGCACGGGCACGACGCGCGTCGCACGCGGGTCGCGCGGAGGCCCGAGCTCGCGAGGCGCGTGCAACGGCGGATCGTGCGCGAATTCGGCACGGCGGCGCTGGCGCAGTACATCCACACGGTGCTGAGCGGATTGCCGCTCATCGTGGTCTCGCGCTCCTGCGACGAAAACACGACCGGCCAGTTCGGCTTCGCGTTCACGCTGGCGAACCAGACCACCATGGTGCTTTCGGTGCAGCTCGCGAGCGTGCTCCAGCCGATCTTCGGACGGCTGAAGACCGATCGCGCCCGCCAGATCGGCGGGTACATGCGCGTGGTCGGGACCATGGCGGCGTTGGCGGTGCCCGCCGCGCTGCTTCAGATGGCGCTTGCCGCGCCGCTCTTCGAACTCTTCTTCCCCGCCAAGTGGGCGCCCGCCATTCCGATCTTCGTGGCGTTCAGCGCGGGGCAGGCGTTCGGATTCATCCTGGCGCCGGCGGTGGCGCTGCTGAAGGCGCAGGGGCGCTACGGCGTCTACTTCGTCTGGCAGGTGCTGCAGACGCTCTTGTGCCTGGCGCTCTTCCCGATCGCGGTCACGGCGTGGGGCGCCGAGGGCGTCGCGTGGGTGGACACGGCGCTGTGGGTGGTGACGATGCCGACCGTCGTGTGGATCGGAACGCGGGCCGCGCGCGTTCCGATGCGTGAGGTGCTGCGCTTGTTCCTCACGCCGTGGATCACCGCGGGACCGATCGCGGTCGCCGCGTGGCTCGCATGGCGAGAGATGCCGGGCCCGACGGTGGTGCGGGCGGCCGTAGCGATCGTCGTGATCGGTCCGGCAGCCATGCTCGCATCGCTCCTGGCGATCCGGGTGCTGCAGCCGGCGGTGGCGCGGGAGATCGCACCGATGATGTCGCGCGTGCTGCGCCGCGTGCCGTTTGCGGGCCGAGCGCTCGCCGAGTGGTTCGAGGGCGCGGCGCCAGCCGATATCATGCCGACCCCCCGGTCGGGGTCCGCACCGCCATGATCGACTACACCGTCACGCGACCGCTGCCGCTGCCGGGAAGCAAGGGCGAGCGCGTCTGCACGCGAACCGTCATGGACGCGTCGATTCCCGGCGTCTCCTTCGATGCCGAGGGAGTCTGCAACTTTGCGCGGCGCGCCGAGTGGCGCCTGACGCACGAACGCTTCCACGGAGCCGAGCGCGACGAGCGGCTCGGCGTCTGGCTCTCGCGCATGAAGCAGGCCGGCAAGGGCCGCCCCTACGACTGCCTCATCGGCCTGAGCGGCGGCGTGGACAGCAGCTTCGTGGCCATGAAGGTGGTGGAGCTCGGGCTGCGTCCGCTGGCGGTGCACCTGGACAACGGCTGGAACAGCGAGCTGGCCGTCAGCAACATCGAGAAGATCGTTCGAAGCCTCGGCATCGACCTCTACACGCACGTGATCGACTGGGAGGAATTCAAGGATCTCCAGCGCTGCTACTTCCGGGCGTCGGTGATCGACCTGGAATGCGTGAGCGATCACGCGATCAACACGATCCTGCCCCGGATCGCGAATCGCCATCGCATCGGGCACCTGATCATCGGCACGAACGTGACCTCCGAGTCGATCCTGCCGCCGAAGTGGGGATACGACAAGCGCGATGGGCGCAACCTGATCTCCATCCACCGCAAGTTCGGCACGGTGCGCCTGAACAGCTACCCGTACATGCTGCCGGCGAAGCTCTTCTACTACCTGTTCATCCGGCGGCTGATGACCGTTCCGATCCTCAACTACCTGGACTACAACAAGACGGCGGCGCTGCAGGGGCTGGCGGAAAAGCTGCAGTGGCGACCGTATCCGCGCAAGCACGGCGAGAACCGCTTCACGCGCTTCTTCCAGGAGTACTACCTGCCCACCAAGTTCGGGGTGGACAAGCGCAGGGCGCACTTCTCGAGCCTCATCGTCGCCGGCGAGATGACGCGCGACGAGGCATTCGAGCGCCTCAAGCAGCCGCTCTACACGGAGGAGGAGCTGCGCGAGGAGTTCGAGTACGTGGCGAAGAAGCTCGACTGGAGCGTCGACGAGCTCGCCGCCGTGATCGCGCAGCCTCCGAAGCAGCACACGGATTACGGCAACGCCGCGTGGATGTTCGATCACAACTCGCGGCTGGTGCAGTTGGCGCGCTACGTGGCGAAGGGTGAGTTCTCGTTCTCGCGCATCAAGGCGGTGTGGAAGGCGCCGCTGGAGAGCGCCCACTGACCGGCACGGATTCAGCGCGGCGCCGCCACGTGCACCTGTACTTCTCGCCGTGGCAGCTCGAGTCGCGCGCCTGGCGCGCGGGCGCGACGGCGCTCGAGGCGGGGCTCGCGGATCGCGTGGACTACATCGGATACCGCGCGGAGGGCTTCGAGGACGAGGAACGCATCGACGAGCGCCAGGCGATCCGGCGCATCGGCGCGCGGCCTCCCAAGCCCGGCAGCCCGCGCCTGCTGCGGGCGCTGAGCCTGCCCAAGTGGTGGCTCGCGGCGCGGCGCACGCAGGCAACGCCCGATGTGTCGATCGTGCAGGCGCACAGCATCGCCGCGCTGCCGGCGGGCGTGCTCGTGGCGCGTCGCTCGGGCGCCGGCCTGCTCTACGACGCGCACGAGCTCGAGACCGAGCGCGAGGGCTGGAGCCCGCTCGTGCGCTGGTTGGCGCGGCGCTTCGAGAAGTTCCTCATTCGGCGCTGCGATCACACGATCGTGGTGAACGACACGATTCGCGAGTGGTACGAGCGCGCCTATCCGGGCGCCAGCGTCAGCACCGTGCGCAACGTGCCCGTGATTCCGGCGGAGCGGGGCGTGAGCCGGCTGCGCGAGCGCATCGGCCTGGGACCGGAGCCGCTGCTCTACGCCTATTGCGGCCTGATCGGTCAGGGGCGCGGCCTCTTCGAGATGATCGAGGCGTTCGGCGGGCTCGGCGACGCGCACCATTTCGTCATCGTCGGCTTCGGACCGATGGAAGCCGAGGTCCGGGCGGCGGTGGAGAAGCACTCGAACGTCCACTTTCACCCGGCGGTGCCGCAGTCGGAGCTGATCGCGCTGTTGCGAGGCGCGGACGTCGGCGCGTTCGTGCCGAGCGGGACCTCGATCAGCTACCACCACTCGCTGCCGAACAAGGTCTTCGAGTACGCGGCGGCGGGACTCGGATTGCTCGTCTCGGACGCACCGGAGCTCAAGCGATTCGCATCGGAGTATCCGCTCGCGCGATCGATCCCCGTCTCGAGCGCGGCGATCCGCGAGGCGGTCTCCTCCTGGAGCGCCGAGGAGATCCGGCGCGGCCGAGCCACCATGCGCTTCGTGCCGCCGAGTTGGAAGGACGAAGTGCGCCACCTGCTTCGCGCCTACGAACTCGTCGAGCAGCGTGCGGCGGCGCGGCGTCGTTGACCGGTGCGCGGAGTCCCGGCGCGGCGTGAACGACGGCGTCGATCAGGTCGCCGCACGAACGGCTCGCTCATTCGCCGCGAAGCGGCACGACGAACTCGGGCCACGGCTTCGCCTGGAGCAGTTCACGCGCGGTCGAGGTGGGAAACGCATTCATGAGCCGCGTGAACTTGCGCTCGAAGCCGGCGCGGCCGAGCCCCTGGTGCAGGCGCGTGCTGAGCGGCAGCGCGAACGGCAGGTGCTTGAATTCGTCGGGATCGAATTCGTACGGGTGGCAGTAGAGCGTGAAGACTTCGTTCGCCGCCAGGGAGCGGCGCACCGCCCAGCGGATCGCCGACCACGGCAGCAGCCGGTGGTAGCCGCCGCCCGCCACCGGCAGCACGCGCCCCGCCCAGCGCAGGGTCGCCGCCGGGAATTCCACGAGCGTGCGCCCCGACGCGAGCCGCGCGCGAACGGGCGACGCCGGCCAGTCGAAGCGCCCGAAGCGGTAGGTGGGCGACGGAAAGATGCTCGAGTCGTAGACGAAACCTTCGTCGGCAAGCACCTCGAGCGCCCAGTCGCCGGCGCGGCCGAGCGAGAAGCACGGCGCGCGGTAGCCGAGGATCGGCGCGCCCGCGAGATCCTCGAGCTGCCCCTTGGAGCGGCGCACGTCCTCGCGGAACTGCTCGGGCGACTGCTCGTTCACGTTGATGTGGCCGTAGCCGTGCGACGCGACCTCGTGGCCCTCGCGCACCATGCGCCGCACGGTCTGCGGGAACTTCTCGGCGAAGAGCCCGAGCACGAAGCAGGTGAGCGTGCGCCGCTGCGCCGCCACGAGATCGAGCAGATGCTCCGTGCTGCGCTGCGCGCGCGGATAGATCGGCAGGGTCGGGTCGATGGTCGACTGCGCCCAGTCCTCCACGTCGACGGAGAGGATCACCGTCATGAGGGCGCCCGCTCGGCGTTTCGCGGCACGGCGCTCCGCGACGCGGCCTCGTGCGCAGGCGCCGCGGTGCGCTCGGGCGCCGCGATGGGAATCCGCGTCTCGCCCGGCGCCAGGTCCGCGAGCCGGGTGAGGCGTTCGCCGCTTCGAAGCGTGACGTCGATCGGCACCGCCAGGAGCGTGCGATCCCCGCGGTTGCGGACGACGACGGCACCCGACTCGATGCGCACCTCGACGCAGCGCGTGACGGGACTCAGCGCGTCGAGCCAGTAACGGCCGATGCCGTACACCGTGTCGATGAAGAGATCGCCGCGGAATCCATTCACCGCGAGCGAGAGCATGTGCTCGGTCATCGCCTCGCAGACGACGCCGTCCCACTGGCGCATGTGCTGGTGCACGAGCATGACCACCGGGATGCCGAGTCGATGACCGCGATGCAGCCAGTATTCGAGCATGGCCAGGTGCTGGATGTGCTGCGGATCCGACGGGTAGCGCGCCGTGAGTTCCACCACCCTGGTGCCCGTCGGGTGATGCGGCGGCGGCTGGCGCAGCACGTTGTCGCGCGGGCGGATGTCGGAGCCGGTGACGACCTCGCAGCCGGCGGCCTCCATCGCCGACGCCGAGAACGCGTCGTTGCCGCGGCCGGGCTTGGCCCACGATCGCATGTCGAAGCCGAACAGCTCGCGGCACCAGCGCGCGGCCTCGAGCGCGTTGTCGCGCTGGTCGCCGAAGGAGCTGCGGTCCGAGCCCTGCCACGCGTAGGCGCCCTGGCCGGCGCGCGCGCCCGCCTTCCAGTCGTTTCCGGGATCGCCGGAAGTGTCGGTTGCATAGTGCAGGTGCCCGTGGTTGCCGAGCTCGATGACATACGGTCGTTCCGACACGGCCGGATAGGGC
>VGXK01000154.1 GCA_016873355.1 Phycisphaerae bacterium
GAAGCTCTTGAGCCGACCCTCGGTGTGCACGGCGATCGATTCGAGCGCCTCGAGATTCACGCGCTGGGCGAACGAAGGCGGCGGCGTCGGTGCGGCACCATCCGGGAGGACGCCGCTCGCGCCGCTGCTCCCGCCGCTGGTCGCGCCGCTGCTCCCGCCGCTGGTCGGCGCCGATGGAGGCGCCCCGGCGCCGAGAAGGACCGCCGCGATCAACGGCAGCAGCAGCGACGCGTTCGCCACGGCGCGCGGCCTCGCTCCGACCTTCGCGCCGGGTCGCTCGAGCTCCGCCATCACCTCCGCGCGACGACGCCGCTTGATCACGGGCTTCACATAGAACGCGTAGAGCATGCCGATCACCGCGAGGACGACGCCTGCGAGCTGCACCACCACGCCCTGGCGGTTGCCGACGCCGAGGATCGTGTAGTTGAGGCCTCGACTCGCGCGTTCGCCCTGCGCGCGAGCGTCGTCCGGCGGATCCCACTTGGCCTGGAAGTACCAGTAGCCGCCGTGCTCGACGGGTTCGTTCACGCTGACCGGCGTGGACTCGCTCCATCCGCCGCCGTGCGGCGACGAGGCGCCGGGATCCCGGAAGCGCAGCACGCTCGTGTAGTCGCGGATGCTCGCCGTCTCGCCGGTGAATCCGCCGATGTGCGAGGTGAGCACGAAGGTGTCGAGCGCGATCTCCGTCGGAAGCGGTTCGCGCCGACGGCCGAAGATCACTTCGGCCGTCGTGCCGTCCTCGAGCCGGAACTGCGTCGGCCGGAACTCGGTGCGCCGGAGCTTCTCCTGCGCCGAGTCGAAGACGAACGGATGGAACGGAATCCACTTCGGCGCCGCGCCCGGCGCCGAGAGCTTGATGCGGCTGAAGAGCTCCTGCGCGTCGCGGATGCGCTGCTCGGGCGCCACGATCGTCGGCTTCGTCTCGATCACGGCGCGGGGCGTGAAGCGCACGAGTTCGAGCGTGAGTCCCGCGCCGACCTCGACGCTCTTGCCGAGCTCCGCGTCGACCACGCTCGGCGCGGCGCCGCCGATCGCGCCGATCACGCGCAGCCGCTCCGGGTCGGGACCCGTGACGAGCAGCACGATCGCTCGACCCGAACCGCGCGAATACTCGAGCGAGATCGAATCGTCCGCCACCGTCGGCGGGGCGTGCGGATCGCCGCTTCCGGCCGGCGCGTCGCGCGTGAGCGCGGGATCGTCGAAGACCCAGCGCCGGAAGCGACCCTTCGGGGTGACGACCTCCACGATCGCCAGGCTCGTCGAACCGGACGCAAGCGCCACGTCGTCCTCGAGCCCGACCACGCGATATCCGTAGCCGCTGTCGGCGCCGCCGACCGGCGTCATCGGTCGATCCGGCTCGACCATCGCCACGCCGTCGATCGGCTGCGATGCGTCGATTCCCAGCGACGGCACGCGGATCCGCAGCGTGGGAGGCTCGAGCAGCGCCGCGAATCCCGCCTCGTCCTTCACCGCGTGCATCCGCACGAGCCCGCCGTCGTCGCTGCGCGATTCGGGATCGAGCGCCGCGAGCGTGTAGCTCGACATCGTGCCTCGCGGCCCGCGCACCGTGAACGACGCGACGGGATTCGGCGGCGCCTCCGGTCCACCCGCCACGACGCGCGAGCGCTCGAACGCGTAGCGCAGGTATCCGCCGATCGTGAAGGTGACGTTCGGAAGCGGATCGGTCGGCCCGATCGGCGGCACGCGAAGATCGAGCGCGCGGACCGGAAGATCCATGCGCTCGGGAACGACCACGTCGTCGCGCGACGAGATCCAGTCGTTGTAGAGCGGCAGGCCGTCGATCGGTCGCATCGTCCAGCCGCGATCGTCGGGCCGACGCACGTAGAGCGCCCACGCCTTCGAGATGTCGTTGCGGAGGTAGAACCAGCGCGTGCTTTCGTATTCGAGCGTGGCGGCGAGCGCGGTGTCGACGAGCTTCTCGCCGGTCACCTTCACCGCGCGCTGCAACGGCTGCTCGCGATTCTCGGTGAAGACGAGATCCTCGGTGAGGTCGGGATGACCGTCGATGAGCTGGCGCATGAAGCGCTTGCCGTCGGGACCCGTGACGAGCAGGTTCACGCTGAAGGCGCGGCGGCCCTTGGCGTCGCCGGTGAGCAGCTCCCACTCGGGATCGGTCGAAAGCACCTCGATGTCGTAGCCGCGCTCGGCGCTTCCCACACGCACGCGATTGCCCGGCATGGCGGCGACTCTCGCCGGGGCGGCCGTCGGTGCGGCGGCGGGCGATGCGGCGGCGGATTCCGGCACGGTCGCGGCGCTCGTCGATTGCCCGATCGACAGCACCACGCTCCGCCGCACCACCGGCGCTTCGCCCTCCACCTTCGTGCCGAAGTAGATGACGCTTCCGGCGATGAGCACGAGCACGCCGGAGTGGATCATCCAGACGCCGTAGTTCACCGGCTTGAGCGGAATCCGCCGAAGCGTCGTCACCACGATGTTGATCACGATCAACGCGAGCAGCGCGTCGAACGGCCACCAGTGGAACCACTCGAACTCGGTCATCTCGAGCCACGGCCGCTGGCGGATCTGCTCGTGCCGCCAGGACGACGGATCGAGGAGATTCCCGTGCACCGGATAGATCACGCCCGCCGAGCCGATGCTCATGTAGAGGAAGAGCAGCACCAGCAGCGTCACTCCGAGCTTCACGCTGCTGAAGAGGTCGAGAAGGGCTCGCATGAGAGGTGCCGGGCGGATTCGCATCGTAGGCCCTCGATCCAGCGCGTGCCACGCAGCGCGCGGCGGAGGCCGACCGCGAAGGCGAACGACGAACGGGTACCGGAAGCGCGCCGCGTGGCCGTGCCGAGAGGCGGTATCATCGGGCCCTCGCAGCTTCCCGGAGTGAGACCATGTCGATCGTCGCCTCGTTTGCATCCATCCTGAGTTCCGTCGTGCTCGCGTCGAGCGCGGCCGCGCCGCCTGCGGCGCCGCCGAGCGCGCCGCCGTCCGCTCCCCCGCGCAGGGCGCCGTCCACGCCGCCGGCGCCCGCGCCCGCGCCGGCGCCCGCTCCATCGGTGCCGTCCGAGGCTCCAGCCCCCTCCGCGTCGGACGAAGCTCCGGCGAAGGCGTGGGTCATCCTGGAAACGAGCAAGGGCACGATCGTTCTCGAACTCGACGGCGCGAAGGCGCCGCTCAGCGTCAAGAACTTCCTCGGCTACACGCGCAAGGGCTTCTACGACGGCACGATCTTCCACCGCGTCATGCCGAACTTCATGATCCAGGGCGGCGGCTTCGACACCGGCGGAACGCAGAAGCCCACGGACGCCCCCATCAAGAACGAGTATCGAAACGGACTTTCGAACACGGTCGGCACGATCGCCATGGCTCGAACGAACAATCCCGACTCGGCCACGGCGCAGTTCTTCATCAACGTCGTCGACAACCTGAATCTCGACGGAACGGCGGATGTGCCCGGCTACGCGGTCTTCGGCAAGGTGATCGGCGGCATGTCGACGGTCGAGTCGATTCGATGGGTGCCGAGGTCCGTTCGAACGCTCATGCTTCGAGACGCGAGCGACGTCGTGGCGCGACCAGCCGAGAACGTGCCCGTCGAGCTCGTGATCATCAAGTCGGCGAAGGAGGCCTCGGAAGCCGATGCGTTGAAGGCGGCCGAAGCCGCGAACGCGGTGCCGATGCCGACGCCACCACCGACCCCGCCGAAGCCGCCCGTGCGCGTCCCGCCTCCGGGCACCGCGAGACCGCCCGCGGGAGGTCCTCCGGGCGCGCCGAGCGCCCCGCGAACGCCTGCGCCGCCGAACGCGCCGTCGACTCCGCCCTCCGCGCCGCCCCCGGCGCCGAAGGCGCCCTGAGCCGGGGCTCGGCCAGACGCTCGATCCGCGCCGGCGGTGCGCCGGTGCGCTGCGTCAGGATTCGCCGAAGGAGATTCCCTGCGCCAGCGGCAAGTCCCTGCTCCAGTTGATGGTGCAGGTCTGGCGACGCATGTACTGCTTCCACGAATCGGAGCCGCTCTCGCGACCGCCTCCGGTGTCCTTCTCGCCGCCGAACGCGCCGCCGATCTCGGCGCCGCTGGTGCCGATGTTGACATTCGCGATTCCGCAGTCGCTGCCGAGGTGCGAGAGGAAGCGCTCGGCGCTTCGTACGCTGTCGGTGAAGATCGCGCTCGAAAGCCCCTGATCGACGCCGTTCTGGAGATCGATCGCTTCCTCGAGCGAATCGACGGCGAAGAGGTAGAGCAGCGGCGCGAAGGTCTCGTCGCGGGCGACCGCCGGCACGCGACCCTTCGGCACCCGCACGATCGTCGGCTCCACGAAGTGTCCGGGTCTGCCGCGGAACCGATCGATGCCGGCGCGGCCGCCGCAGAGCACCGTGCAGCCTTCGCCCTCGGCCCGCTCGAGCGCCGCGCGCATCTGCTCCACCGCCGTCTTGGAGATGAGCGGTCCCATCAACACGCCGTCTTCCGACGGATCTCCGATCTTCACGCTGGCGTAGGCGCGCACGAGTCTTGCGGCCAGGTCGTCCGCGATCGACGCGTGGCAGATGAGTCGACGCGTGGTGGTGCAGCGCTGCCCCGCCGTGCCGACCGCGCCGAAGAGCACGGCGCGCACCGCGAGATCGAGATCCGCGTCGCCCATCACGATGATCGCGTTGTTGCCGCCGAGCTCGAGCAGCGTGCGGCCGAGTCGCGCCGACACCACCTGTCCCACGCGGCGACCCATGCGGCAGCTTCCGGTGGCGCTGATGAGCGGCAGGCGTCGATCCGCGATCAGCCGCTCTCCGACCTCCGCGTCGGTGCCGATCACGAGCGAAAGCAGATCGCGCGCGTCGCCGACGGAGGGACGGAAGAGCTCCTGCTTCTTGAGCACCCGATGCGCCACCTTCGTGCACGCGACGGCGGTGAGCGGCGTGAACAGGCTCGGCTTCCACACCACCGCGTCGCCGCAGACGAGCGCGATCATGGCGTTCCAGGCCCACACCGCCGCGGGAAAGTTGAACGCCGTGATCACGCCGATCGTGCCGAGCGGATGCCACTGCTCGTACATGCGATGGCTCGGCCTCTCGCTGTGCATGGAGAGGCCGTAAAGCTGGCGCGAGAGCCCCACCGCGAAGTCCGCGATGTCGATGCACTCCTGGATCTCGCCGAGCCCCTCCGCGCGGATCTTGCCCGCTTCCGCGGTCACGATCGCGCCGAGATCGTCCTTCCATTCGCGGAACGCGTCGCCCATGCGGCGCACGATCTCGCCGCGCACGGGCGCCGGCACCGTGCGCCATTGCTTCTGCACGGCGTCGGCGCGCTGGATCGCGGCGTCGTAGTCGGAGGCGCGATCGAGCCGCACCGCGGCGATCGCCTCGCCGGTGGCGGGATTCTCGCTCGTCACCGACTCGTCCCCCGACTTCTTCGCCGAGACGAGGCGCTCGTCGTCGTCGATCCTCAGCTTCTCGAGCAGGCTTTTGCCCATGGGGCGGGCAGCTTACCGCTCGGTCGCCGCGCAATCGCCGGCGCGCTCGCGTGCGCGATCGGGCTGCCACGGCGCTCGGGCGCCGCGCAGTTGATCGCCGATCGCGGCCGATCTACAACACGCTCATGCCGCTCGATCGCAATCAGCTCGCCCAGCGCGCCGCAAGAGAACTCCGCGACGGCTT
>VGXK01000155.1 GCA_016873355.1 Phycisphaerae bacterium
CATCCAGGTTCGCGCGTGCGAGGCGAGCTCCTCGTCGTGAGGCTGGGCCCCGAGCGCTCGAAGGGCCGCGTCGGCGGCACGCTCACGCGCCGCGAGGGCCGAGGGGCCGTGCGCCGCCAGCGCTGCGGCCATGCGCGACAGCGCCATCGCCGCCGCCGGGCGCGTCGAGTCCGAGGCGACCATGTCGGTCGAACGAAGCTCCTGCGAGGCGAGGATCCGCTGCCACGAATCGATCGCCGCCTCAGCTCGGCCTCGACGAAGTTCCCAGTCTCCTTCGGCGAGCGCGCAGCGGACTCGATCCACGGCTCGACGCGACGCACGCTGCGCCAGCGCCAGAAGCCGCCGCGCGTCCGGGTCGGGCAGCTCGGTTTCGACCACCGCGCACGCGAGCATCCGCTCGACGACCTCGCTGCGGATCGCATCGTCGTCGGCCCGATCGAGGGCGGCGACCGCGGTCGACGCCCCTTCGAAGATCATCGGCGCCACGCCGCACTGGATGCCGAGCTCGAGCAGCGCCATCGCGCGGGTCGCGTCGTTCGGATCCCGCGCCATCCAGTCGCGGATCGCCTTCTCGGCGCCGGCGAGCGGCATGTAGCAGTCGAGTCGATCGGCGCCCGCATGCAGCAACTGGCCGCCGGCGAGCAGCGGAAGTCCCGGCCGTCCCGTCTCGATGCCGCGCACCACGCGTCCGTCGTTCGAGTCGACGATCACGATGCGGTCGGCGAGCGGCACGAGCACGGCGGGGCGACCTTCGAGCACGCCGTCGACGAAGGAGAGTCGCCCGCGGATGCGGGCCTTGCCGGGGCCGATGCCCGCCTGCGCCAATCCCGCCGAGAGCGACCAGCGCGGGCGATCGAGCGACTCAGTCGAATCCGCGTCGAAGAACAGCACGTCGTCGCCGACGGCCAGGATGCGGACGCCGTCGCGATCGCCGACGAGGTAGCGCGGAACGCCCCAGGCCTCGCCGCGACCGAGCGTCATGGTGCGCTTCAGGGCGCCGTCCTCGGCATCGAGCAGCATCACGCCCTTCTGATCGGGCGAGATTGCGAGCAATCCCTGCGGCGTCGGCACCGGCGAACCGTTCTCCCACGGAAGCGGCGGGGCCGTGATGTCGGTCACGGGCACGGCCGTGCGAACGAGCCATCGGATCGTCCCGGTCGACGGCTCGATGCGCGCCGTGGCGCCGACGGTGCTCGCCACGAAGATCGCGCCGTCGTGCACCACCGGATCGCTGAAGGCTCGCATGTTGCTCATCGGACGGCTGCCGCAGCCGGCCAGGTAGGTCGTCCAGCGCGGCCGACCGGTGGCGAGCTCGAGTCCCACGAGCGTGGCCACGCTCTCCTGCCGCGCGTTCACCTTGCGACCCATCACCACGACCGTGTCGTCGACGACGACCGCGGCGCCGTGCGGGAAGAGCCCGTCGCTTCCGTCGGGATCCGCGAGCTCGAGCGACGCGAGCGATCGCTCCCAGATCGGTTCGCCCGTCTCGAGATCGAGCGCGACGACGCGACCGGCGCCGGTGCGCCGCTTCTCCGCGCCGTGGCCGCTGAGCAGGATGAGCATGTCGCCGGCGATCGTCATGCGCGACGAATCGGCGATGGGCGACACGTCGAGATCCTCGGCGGGCGAGAGCGATCGCCGCCAGCGCACGCGGCGGCTCAGGCGATCGATCGCGGTGACGACCTGACCTTCCGAGAGGTAGACGCGGTCGCCGTCGGCGAGAGGCTCGACGGTGAGCAGCGAGCCGTCGTCGAGCGCCTGCGTGGCGCTCGGCACCGTGAGCAGCGGGCCGTCGGCGGGATTGAGATAGCGCCGCGAATAGGGCGAATTCGGCAGCGGAAGGCGCCAGATGCGGGGCCAGCTCGGCGATCGATCGAGCGCCGTCGCGTCGACCGGGTCACGCCGGGACGAATCGCCCGCATCACGGGACGCGGCCGCGATCGGCGCCACGGAGGGGTCCTCCGACGAGAGTCGATCGAGCTGCTCCCGTGCCTGCGCCGCGATCGAGGAAGCGCCGACGAGCGACGCGGCCCGGAACCGCATGGCCAGCGCGAACGCCCGCGAGCGCGCGTCCGACGCCTGCGCCTCGTCGAAGCCGCGAAGCCGCGAGAGCGCCGACGCGGGTCGTCCCGCCTCGAGGTCCCGCTGCGCCAGGCGCAGGATCGCGTCGGCGCCGGCGCTCGTGAGCGGCGCGATCCGCGCCAGCGTCTCGAACCGGCCCTCGTCGACGAGTCGTTCGACGGTCGGCGCCATGATCTCGCGCCACGCCTCGAGCACCTTCGGCGAGCCGCGCAGCAGCTCCGCGGCTCGCTGCGACGCGGGCGCGAAGCGATCGCCGCCCGCTTCGACGGCCACGAGCCGGTCGCCGTACTCGCCGAGGATCCGCTGCACGAGTCGAGCGCTCTCGATCGGATTCGAGTCCCGCAGATCCTCCGCGCGCCGGCAGAGCTGGAGCGCGGTCGGGCTGTCGCCCACGGTCGGGATCGCCGACTCCTGCGCCTGCGCTCGAAGCGCCGGAAGAAGGCTCGCCGCGAGCAGCACCACGGCGCCGACGGCGCCGGAGCGAGCCGCTCCCGTCGGGCCGATGGCGCCCGCGCCGCGAACCGGGCGGCGCGGCATCGACCTCTCCTGCCTCGCGGAGCAACGTCGAAGGATCAAGGGCGGGTGCCTCCTGGGCGGGAATCGCACGCCTCCGGCGGGCGAGCCCGTTCCCCGATACATTCTTCGAGACCACGGCGGAAAGGCCAGCCGAGCATCCTCCCGGCGCGGAACGAAACGACGCCATGACGACCTGTAAGCATCGAGTGGGTTCCGATCATGCGGCCCTGCCCGCCGGCGCGGCGGCGCTCGCGGCGACGCTTGCGGCGCTCGCGGCCTCGAGCGGCTGCGTGCCGTCGCCGAAGATCACGATCACGAGCGTCGACGTCGTCGAGGTCGGCGAGCAGGCGTCGGAGCTCGCCATCCGGCTCACGCTTTTGAACGACGCCGACGTTCCGGTGAAACTCGACATGTGGTCCTACCACCTCCGCGCCGCGGGCGCGACCTACTCCGGCCGCTGGTCCGCGGGAATCACCGTCCCTGCCATGGAGACGGTGAATGCCTCCATTCCCGCAGTGATACCCAACTCGGCGTCTCCGGGTCCGGGCTGCGCCTGGACGAGTGGCGGCTCGGTGACCTATCTCGCGCCGAGCCGCCTGGCGGAAGTGCTCTTCGAGCTCGGGCTCAATCGGCCGTCGACGGGATTCTCCGGCGCAGGCCCGTCGATGGGAACCGGCGGACCCGTCCCGGAAGCGCCCTGAGCCTCGGCGCGCGACCGCCGCGCGTGCTCGTTCGCATCCCGGCGCGAAACTCGGCCGCTTCGTCACGCTTCGATCACGCCGATCGCGCCGCGCGCTCGCCGTTCCGCGCGAGGGCAAGCTGCATGAGCCGCGAGTGAGCGCCGATGGCGCGAGGATCCGCGGCATCGAGTCCCTCCGACGAGACGCGCCGGTAGGTGCCGTCCTGCTCCATCTCCCAGGCGGTGGCGCGATCCTCGAGGCAGACCTGGAGCACCTCCCAGAGCTGCGCGCGAAGCCCCTTCGCCTCGACCGGCGTGGCTGCCTCCACGCGCGTCTGGAGGTTGCGGTACATCCAGTCGGCGCTGCCGATGTAGAAGTCGCCTTCGAGCGGATCGCTGCGGCCGCCCTGGAACCAGAAGATGCGGCTGTGCTCGAGGAAGCGCCCCACGATCGAGCGCACGCGGATGTTCTCCGAGAGCCCGGGCACGCCCGGTCGCAGGCAGCAGAAGCCGCGCACGATGAGATCGACCTGCACGCCCGCCTGGCTCGCGCGGTAGAGCGCGTCCATCACGCCGCGATCCTCGAGCTGGTTCATCTTGGCCACGATGCGACCCGGCCGCTCCTTCGAGTGGAGCAGCGTCTCGCGCTCGATGAGCTCCAGAAAGCGCCGCTTCATCGCCACCGGCGCCACGAGCAGCTTCGAGTACTCCTTCTGGCGCGATCGTCCGGTCATGTAGTTGAAGAGCCCGACGAGATCCTCGGTGATCTGCGGATCGCAGGTGAAGAGTCCCACGTCCTCGTAGAGTCGCGCCGTCTTCGAGTTGTAGTTGCCGGTGCCGATGTGTCCGTAGCAGCGCAGTCCCGTCGGCTCCTGCCGCACCACGAGCGTCGTCTTCGTGTGCGTCTTGAGGCCGACCACGCCGTAGGCCACGTGCACGCCCGCGTCCTCGAGCTTGCGCGCCCAGAGGATGTTGCGGGCTTCGTCGAAGCGCGCACGCAGTTCGACGAGCACCGCCACCTGCTTGCCCGCTTCCGCCGCCTCGATGAGGCTCGACACGAACGGACTGTCGCCGGAGGTTCGATAGAGCGACTGCTTGATGGCGACCACGCGCGGATCGCGCGCCGCCTGCTCCACGAACTGCTCGACCGTCGCCTCGAAGCTCTCGTAGGGGTGACGCACGAGCACGTCGCCCGCGCGGATGAGATTGAAGATGTCGCCCTCGTCGTCGGCCATGCCCGGTGGCGTGAGCGGCGACCACTTCGGCCAGTGCAGCTCCGGAATGTCGAGATCCGCGATCGCGGCGAGCGCGCCGTAGTCGAGCAGTCCCTCGGTCTCGAAGATCGCCTCGGGCTCGAGCTGGAGCTCGTCCATGAGGAAGCGGAGAATGCGCGGATTCGGACGGCTGCCGAGTTCCAGGCGCACCACGCGCGCGAAGCGCCGCTCCTTGAGCGCCTGCTGGATCGCTTCGAGCAGGTCCTCGACGTCCTCGTTGTCGCGCTCGATCTCGGCGTTGCGCGTGACGCGGAACGGCAGCACCTTGAGCACTTCCATGCCCGGGAAGAGCTCGTCCAGGTTGTGCTCGATGATCTCCTGGAGCGGCACGAAGCGCCGGGTTCCCGGCACCTGGTAGAGGCGACTCGGGATCTCGGGCACCTTCACGCGCGCAAAGAGCTGCTCGCTCTCGCCCGGGCGGCGCAGCATCACGCCGAGCGAGACGCTCATGTTCGAGATGAACGGAAAGCGATGTCCCGGATCGACCGCGAGCGGCGTCAGGATCGGGAAGACGTTCTGGTGGAACCAGGTCTCGGCGTCGCGCCGTTCCTGCGCCGTGAGCTCGTTCCATTGAAGCAGCCCGATGCCGTGCTCGGCGAGTCGCGGCAGGATGTCGCCGCGCAGGATCTCCGCCTGCCGATGGCCGAGGTCCGTCACGAGCGCTCGGATCTGCTCCATCACCTGCGCCGGCGAGAGCGCCTCGGGAACGGGCCAGCTCATGCCCATCGCGGCGCGACGATGCAGCACGCCCACCCGCTTCATGAAGAACTCGTCGAGGTTGCTCGAGAAGATCGAGAGGAAGCGAAGCCGCTCGAGCGGCGGCGTGCGAGATTCGGCGGCGATGTCGAGCACGCGCCGGTTGAACTGAAGCCACTCGATGTCGCGGTTCAGGAAGCGCGCGAGGTCCGATTGAATCGCCGGCGCACCCGCGGGCGCCGCGCCGCCCGTCGTGGCGCTCGCGGGCCCGGCGCTCGCGGACCCCGCGCTCGCGGGCGCGCTGCTCGACGGCGCGGTGCCGCCGGATGCCGCGAGCGGTCCGTCGAGATCGCGGTCGGGCCA
>VGXK01000156.1 GCA_016873355.1 Phycisphaerae bacterium
CTCCCTTCGGCGCATAAAAAGGGGGCCGACCGCGTGCGCGGCCGGCCCCGAACACACCTTGCGTCGGACGATGGCGCGAGCACGGGGAGAGAGACTCGGCGTCTCACTCGCGCATCACCGACGCTTGGGGTCGGTTTCGGAACCCGCGTTGGCTGCGTCCGGCGGCGGCTTCGCCTGGCATCGTCGTGCATCGCTCGGCGGCTTTCTTGAAGCCACCCACGCTCGCACTCCGTGCCACGCTCGTCCTCGGTCGGACTCGGCGACGCGGGTCCTCTGAAGCAGCCTCCTAGGGCGAATGGATCGTGAAGCGGAAGGTGCCCGGCACCGAGCCGGTCCAACCGCCGGGATTGCCGATCATGAGGTAATAGGTCTCGCCGGGCTCGAGCCCGAAGACGAATTCGAGGCCGCTCCAGAACACGCCGCTGCAGCCGTCGTCGTTGCAGGCGACCTCCTGAAGCGAGCCGCAACTGCCCGAGTAGAGCGCAACGATCGAGTCGTTCATCGTCGGCACTCCTTCAAACTGATCGCAGAGGCTCACCGACACGATGCCCATGGGCGGCGCCGTGAAGCGATACCACATCGTGTTGTGCACGGCGAACCACTCGTTCGACCAATGGCACGACGGCGTCCCTTGCGGGATCTCGGGGTCGCCGCCGCCGAAGCCCGGCGTGGAGCTCGAGTTGTCGGCGAGAATGAAGTCGCCGTTGATCATGTCGGTGATGTCGACGGCGTCCACGCAGTGATCGTTCTGCACGCAGACCGTGGGCGAGCACGGGACATTCGAGCCGAGGAACGAGCCGCCCGCCGCGGCGCACTCGCTCGCGGTGAGCTGGGCGCACCCGTCGCCGAAACAGCAGGCGCCGCTCACGGCCGCGCACGGGCCCCATTGGCCCAGCAGCGTGCCGAGATCGTCACCGTCGACCTGGCCGTCGTCGTTGAAATCGGCGCGGCAGCCGGGGCAGGCGCCCCACTCTCCCAGCAGCGAACCGAGATCCGCGCCGTCGATGACGCCGTCGCCGTTGATCGGATCGAGGTCCGCCGGGCAGAGCGACGGGGTCTCGATCGTGGCGATCCACGCACCCGAGAAGGCGGTGTGACCGATGATCGTCGTGCCGTCGGCCGAGATCGCCTGCGGCACATCGAGCAGCATCGTGTCGGGAATCGCGGCGCCGTTCGCGACCAGGTACGAGCGAAGCTCGATGAGCGGGCCGACGCCGCCGACCTGGATCCACGCTCGGCGGGACTGGAAGAGCGAATCGAATCCGACGACCGTGCCGTTGTTGGCGATGTCGAGCGGGATGCCGATCCAGCCCGCCACGATCGACCCCGCGCCGATCGTCGTTGCAACGGAGAGATCGGCGATCGACCACTTCGAGGCCGCGCCGTTCCAGCTTCCGAGCAGGATCGTGCCTGCGTCGTTCATGCCGTGGATCTCGCCGACCGCGGCGCCGTTGGGCGGATCGAGAAGCTCACCCGAGCTGTCGCCGAACCAGACGGCTGGCGTGCGGCTCCCGCTGCCCTGCGCGAAGCCGCCGATGACGGTGCCGTTGGCGTTGAGCACGGAGGCGCGATTGCCGTAGTTGGCGAGCACCTGGAGCGGCTGCATTCCGGTCTGCGCCGTCCAGCGGAATCCGACCGCCTTGCAGCCGTTGACCCAGGCGAGACCGACGGCGACCGTTCCATCCGCCGAGAGTTCGTATCCGGTACTGAGGCTTGGACACGCGGCGCCCGTCGGCAGGTTGCCCAGGCTCGTCCAGGCGTTCGAGGCGAGCGTCCAGATCGCGGCGACCTGGTCGCCGGTCTGAGGGTCGGGAATGCTGCCGAGGATCACGGTTCCGTCGTCGGAGACCGCCACGGCAGTTTGCGCCGGCTGCGGCAGGATCAGCATGGTGCCGGTCGTTCGATCGAAGCGATAGGTCTGATAGACCCACTCCTCGCCATCGAGATACCCGGCGTGTTCGCCGACGACGTAGCGGCCGTCGGGGGTGAGATCGTTCGCCGAGAACGCCTGCGGGATCAGTTCGAAGGTGGCTCCACCATGTGCGAGCGAGCCGATCGCCGCGATCGCGGCTGCTGGAATGAGTGCCGTTCGTGCGTTCATGTGGTTCTCGATTCGAGTCTGGGTGTTTGTGAATGGGGGGCGGGAGGCCTGTCTTCTCCCGCCTCCCCACGAAGAGGCAACGAGTTTCGTGGCGCCAGCGCCACGCATGCAGGCCTTTCGATCAGCGGCGACGCCGCGCCAAGGCACCGACCGCCAGGAGCGCAAGTGCGCCCGGGGCCGGGACGTTGAACGAGAGGTTGTCGATGAAGAGCTGCTTCTGGGCGAAGCCGCCGGTGACGAAGACCAGCGTGTCGATCGTCGAGCCGGCGGTGGTGGTGATGTTGAACCAGGTGTTGCCGATGCCTCCCCAGGCGGGGTTGAACTCGCCGGCGAGCTGATCGTTCGCGTAGATGTAGAGACCGCCGAAGAAGCCGGGAGGACCCGCATCGGACCAGAGTTGGAGCGAGACCTCGGTCGCATTCGGCTCGAAGGTCATGAAGAGACCGAAGGCGAAGCCGTCGGCCACGTGGCCGTTCGGCAGCCAGGGAAAGAACCCGCCGTAGTTGCCGACCGGAACGCCGGGATTGGCGCCATCGGTGAACGACTGAAGGCCCGATGCTGCCCAGGTGTTCCCCGGAACGAGGCCGGGTCCGACCGCGTCGAAATCGATCACGCTGGAGTAGGTCGGCGCGGGCGCCGCCTGCTGCGTGACCACGATTCCGGCCGTTGCGGTCCCGGCGAAGGCCGCGCAGACGCCTGCGCCGGCCAGAAGCGAAACAAGACTCATCTCGAACTCTCTCCTTCTTCGACCGGCCGCGTTCGTCGGACCCGCCTTCGGGAACATCCCGAAGCGCTCGTTGGAGCTGGTCTCCTGGTCCGTCGCGGCCGGCACAGCCTGTTTGATTCGAAGATCGTAGTCCAAATGCGAGTGCATTTGAAATTCCAAATGGAAGTTCGTGCGAGGTCGACGCCGTAGTGGCCCAAGTGGCCTCGGCATGCGCACTTGTGTGAGCTCAGGTCCTCGATTTCAACGAGAGGACGATCATCCAGGGCGGACGCTGGTCCTGGAACATGGCGGTCGTCGCCAACTCGGGCTGACCGCGGTGCTCGCCGTGCCCGGTGACAACTCGGGTCGGAGATCCAACTCCGGCGGGGTCACGGCGAGGTGATGCTGAACGCGAAGGTTCCGGGCAGCGAGCCGAACCACCCGCCGCTGTTCATGATGCAGAGGTAGTAGGTTCCGCCGGGTTCGAGCCCGTAGGCGAATTGCAGGACGCTGTTGTATTCCTGATCGAGACAGCCGTCCTCGGCGCACCACACTTCCACGAGCGAGCCGCACTCGCCCGAATAGAGCGCCACGAGCGTGTCGTTGGCCGTGACGGGGAAGTCCACGTCGCAGATCGCGACGCTCACGATTCCGTTCCCCGGCGCCTCGAATCGATACCAGATGGAGTTGTGCGCGGCCCACGGTTCCAGCGCCCATTGGCAGGTGGGCGATCCCTCGGGCAGGTCCGTGTCCTCGCCGCCGAACTGCCCCGGCGTCGCGGCCGAGTTGTCGGCAAGGATCGGGCCGCCGTTGATCTTCGCGGTGATGTCGATCGCGTCGGCGCAGAGGTCGTTGTTGTCGCAGATCGTGGGATTGCACGGCGAATACGCGCCGAGGAAGGTGCCGCCGGCCGCGGCGCACTCGCCCTGGGTGAGTTGAGCGCAGCCGGAACCGAAGCAGCACGCGCCGGGCGCGCCCGCGCAGACTCCCCAGGTTCCAAGCAGCGTGCCGAGGTCGTCGCCGTCAACGGTGCCGTCGCCGTTGAAGTCCGCCTCGCATCCGGGGCACGGGCCCCAGAAGCCGAGCATCGAACCGAGGTCGGAACCGTCGATCACTCCGTCTCCGCCGGGAGGATCGATGTCCGTGGGACAGAGCGGTTCGGCATCGATCGTGGCGATCCAAGCGCCGTTGCCGCCCGTCGCGCCGTGCCCGACGATGGTCGAGCCGTCGATCGAGATCGCCTGGCAGATTCCGATGATCATGTTCGTGGGAAACGAGAGGCCGTTCCCCTCGAGATACGACTTGAGATTGAGCAGCGGTCCCGTGCCGCCTACCTGGATCCACGCTCGGCGCGATGGGCCGAGGCGGTCGAACCCGACGATCGTGCCGTTTCCGGCGACGTCCATCGGAGTTCCGACCCAGCCGGCCATCAGCGATCCATTGCCGAGCTGGGTCTGCACGGTGAGATTGTTCGTCCACTTCACCGCCTTTCCGTCCATCGTGCCGAGCACGATCGAGCCAGCATCGTTCATGCCGAACACTTCGCCGACTGCGGTTGCCGTGGGATCGATCGTCATGCCGCCGTCGACGGTCCAGACGGCCGGAGTGCGGGACTGCGTTCCCTGCGCGAAGCCGCCGACGAAGGAGCCCGCCGCGTTCGCCACCGAGGCTCGGTTGCCGTCGTTCGCGAGCAGCTCGAGCTGGACCATGCCCGTCGCTTCCGTCCAACGGAACGCACGGCCCTTGCAGCCGTCCGCCCACGCCAAGCCGACGACGACGCTGCCGTCGCCGGAGATCTCATACGAGTTGCTCCTGCTCGGGCAGAGAAGTCCCGTCGGAAGCCCGCCCAAGGCAGTCCACTCATTGGTGGCCAAGTGCCAGATCGCGGCGACCTCCGCATTCGTCTCGGGATCAAGGATGTCGCCGGCGATGACCGTGCCGTCATCGGAAACGGCGACGGCGGAGAAGCCCGGCTGCGGCAGCACCAGAATCGTTCCGCTCACGCGATCCCAGCGATAGGTGCGGTAGATGACCTCTTCGCCCTCCACCAGCGAGGTCAGCGAGCCGACCACGAAGCGACCATCCGGCGACATGTCGTTCGCCGAGATCGCATTCGGGATGTACTCGAAGGTGGCGCCGCCACCGAGCGCAACACGACCGACGGCAAGGCTGATGAGTGCGGCGGCCGAGAGGGCACGGTTGTGGGCGCGCATGGTGTGAATCCCGTGAGATGTGAGGAATGACGGTCTTCGCGGCTCCACCGATGTCGACGCCGGGTTCGAGTCAGCACGCTGCTGCGGCAATGACGCCTCACCATTCATGGTGCGCCGAATCCTCGACGGAGTGCCATCAGGCTTACTTCATCGTGCCGATCAGTCAAGTTCCATTTGGAAATCTGATTGAAGATCAGAATGGAACTGAGGCCGGGAGTGATGTACTCTCAGGCATGCCGTGACCCGCGACGGCGAGCATCCTTGATACCCGGCGTGGAGGGACCGAGTGGACGATCCCACCCACGAGGTCCGATACCGAATTCGTACTCCCCTCATGACACCTGCCCCAACGAGCTTCGAACCCGAGTGCCGGGCGGCAATCGACGGAGTTCGCGCAGCGCTGCTCGAGCTCTACTCGAACGTCGGCGCAAATCCGTCCGGACCCCAGGAGGTCTCGCGGCGCTTCGGCGTGAACAAGACCCTCGCGTGGAACGTGTCGAAGGTGATGACGGGAGACGACCCGATGGCGTCGATCCCGAATCTTCCGGGCTCGTCCGCGTTCCAGA
>VGXK01000157.1 GCA_016873355.1 Phycisphaerae bacterium
CCACACGAAGTCGCAGCCCGCCAGATCGCTACGAATGAGGAGGAACCGCTCTAGGATGGTGCCGACCGTGCGGCGCCCGCTGCTCATCCTCCCGGTGCTTGCGATCGCGGCATCGTTGGCGCTCGTCGCCTGCGGCCGCAAGAAGGTCGGCGAGTACGACACGAGCACGCCGGAAGCCGCGATCGAGGCGATGCACCGCATGATCGTCGACGGTCACGCCGAACTGCTTCCCCAGATGGTTCACCTGGAGGCTCGCGATGTGGAGTTCGACGACGGCGTGACCGAGGCGAGCGCCATCGCCGACGTGAAGGGCAAGGCGGGGGAGATGCTCGGCCGCCTCTGGCGCATCAGCGTGAAGATCCGAGAGCGCTGGCCGAAGCAGGTCGACCGCGAGATCCGCAACGCAGCGAAGCAGCAGGGGCTCGAGGAGTTCATCACCTCGATCCTCATCGATCCCTTCGCGTCGCTCAATTCGCAGCGGGAGCATCTCTCAGCCGAGGACATGACCGACGGCACGGCGGCGCTGCTCTGGAAGGGCGAGCCGATTCCCGGCGGCTTCATTCGACTCGTCGAGACGCCCGAGGGTTGGCGCGTGGACATTCCCGTCGAGCTGGCGCGCGGCAACCGCTACTGGCCCGACACGCGCCACGAGTGGGCGGTGGTCGCCAGCATGATGCTCGCCATCGAGAACTCGCTGAAGGATTTCGAGCGCGAGCTCGATTCGGGCCGCTTCAAGGATCTGGGCCAGGCGAGCGCCCGCGTCGGACGGCTCGTCGGCGAGTCGGTCGTCGCGCAGAGCATCATCTACGCCTTCATGAAGCGACCGGAGAGCGGCTCGTCGTCGACGCCGCGCGCCGGGGACGCGCCGCCGGGCAGCTCCGCGCCCGCGAATTCGGCCTCTCCGCCGGGCTGACGGACCGCGCTCGTCCGCGAATCTCCGACGCATCTGTCACGGTGGCAGGCTTCGAGCGGGGGCGACGCGCCGTCGGCAGCGGCTGGTCGTGTTCGACCGTCCCCGGCGACTGGCACGGCGTGTGCATTCACCCGCCGCCGGCACGATGCCGGCATAAGGAGAAAACACCCATGCTGACCACCGTTCCCATTCGTTCGTTCGCTCGCAACCCCTTTCGCGCCATCGACGAGGTCATGAACCTCGTGGCGCGGGACTTCGCCAACGGAAGCTGCTGCGCCGTGAATGCCCCGGCCGCGCTCGCCGTCGACATCCGGGAGCGCGAGAAGGAGTACCTCGTCGAGGCGTCGGTTCCGGGCTTCCGCAAGGACGAAGTCGATGTGCAGATGCACGAGGGCGTGCTCTCGATCAGCGCGAATCGCCAGGAGTCGAACGAGACGATCGACGAGGGCTGGATCCGTCGCGAGCGCTCCACCACGAACCTGTCGCGCCAGGTCCGGCTGCCGGAAGGCGTGACGAGCGACGGCATTCGCGCCGATCTCAGCGACGGCGTGCTGACCGTGCGGATTCCGAAGCCGGCGCAGCTCCAGCCTCGCAAGATCTCGATCGGCTGACCGCGACCGCTCGACCTCCAGCGACTCCACCCACGGCGGGTCGGATCCGAATCATGTCCGGGTCCGGCCCGCATTTCGTTGCGCCTCGATGCTCCGCGGCGCTGGCCGCCGGGACCGACGCGTCGATCCGACCGCCGCCCGCTCACGGCCGCAGAAAGATCGCCGTCATCAGCAGGAACAGCGGAATCAGCACCACGCCGCTGTAGAGCATGTAGCCCAGGAACGACGGCATGCGCACGCCGCGGCTCTCCGCGATCGCCTTCACCATGAAGTTCGGCCCGTTTCCGATGTAGGTGTTCGCGCCCATGAAGACCGCGCCGAGACTCACACCCACGAGCAGGTCCTCGCGGACGAACGAGCGATCCGCGAGCGCGAGCACCCCCGGCCCCGCATCCACGGTGATCGCTTCGGCCGTTCGCAGGAAGACGAGGTACGTCGGAGCATTGTCGAGGAAGCTCGAGAGCACCCCGGTTGCCCAGAAGAACTGCCACGGCTGCGTGAGGCCCAGATGGGCGCCGTGGTGCTGGAGCACCGACAGGGGCACTTGCATCGACACGAAGATCCCCAGGAAGAGCGCCGCCACCTCGAGGATCGGCCCCCACGAGAATGCGTTCTCCTGCCGGACGCCGCGCGGCGTGGTGAGCAGGCTCAGTCCGGCCGCCGCCGCGAGCAGCAGATCGCGCGTGAGGTGATCCTTCACGAGCGCCACGCTCAGCACGATTCCCGCCAGCCAGATGAGATTGATCGTGCCGCGCACCCGGATCGGCTTGATCTGCGTGCGGTCGCGACGCAGGTTGCGAGCGGTCTCGCGCGCGTGCTGGCGCCGATCGTAGAGGTAGTAGAGCAGGAGCAGGGCGCCGCTCATCGCCGCCCACTCGACCCAGAGATTGAGCGTCCACAGGAACGGCACGCCGCGCAGGAACCCGAGGAAGAGCGGTGGATCGCCGATCGGCAGCAGGCTTCCGCCGATGTTGCTCACCAGGAAGATGAACGCCACGACGGTGTGCACCACATGGCGGCGCTCCTTGTTCGTCTCGAGCAGCATGCGAATGAGCAGCATGCTGGCGCCCGTCGTTCCCACGACGCTGGCGATGAGCGTGCCGAAGGCGAGGATCGCCGTGTTCACGGCCGGCGTCGCCTCGAGGTCCGCGCGGATCGAGATGCCGCCGCTCACCACGAACAGCGAGGCGAGCAGCAGGATGAACGGCACGTACTCGTGGCCGGCGAGACTTGCCGCCTCCGAGACCGCGTCGAAACCGAGCGTGACGCCGTAGTAGGCGAGCGTGGCCCCGGCCGCCGCCAGCGCCACGAGCAGTCGATTCAGATTGCTCTCCCACCAATGCTGCAGCGCGGGCACGAGCGGGAAGATCGCGATCGCGCCGAGCACTCCGACGAAGGGGATGATGCCGATCACCCAATGCGGCGGAGTCTCGAGATTGCCGAAGCCGGGTGAGGAGTGCAGCGAAAGGCCGAGCAGCACCGCCACCCCCAGGATCGCCGTCGCCTGCTTCACGCGTCGGATCGCCGCTCGCGACGCCGGATTCCCTGGATGCGATGCGTGTTCGGCGGACATGGAACCGCGAAAGGTAGCGGCAACGATTCGAGCGATCGCGCGACGGCAATGCGCGAGTCTCCCGGATCCGCGTGATGATTCGCTCCGCTGCCGGCGGGTCCGGAGCGAAGGCACGGTCCCCCACGATCGACCGTGCCCGCCCGGGAGACCAGTTCGGGTCGCTCCGGGCCCGGCGGCAACCGTGCGGAGAATACCCTCGACCCTCCGGGGCACAAGGTCTTTTCAGCCGCTTTGACGGCGCGGCATGGATCCGACGACCTTCGGCACGAGAGCGGGATTCCTTCAGCCCTGCGTGGACGGCCGGAAAACCGGAGTCAGGCTGCGGCCGGCGCCGGGGTCCCGGATGACGCGATCCTTCCGTCCTCGCCCACCTGGTCGAAGCGCACGGCCACGCGCCGACTCACGCCGCGCTCGGGCATGGTCACCCCGTAGAGGATGTCGCAGGCCTGCATCGTCCGCTTGTGGTGAGTGATCAGGATGAAGTGGCTTCGCTCGAGGAACGGGCGCAGCGTGGCGCAGAATCGCTCCACGTTCGCCTCGTCGAGCGCCGCATCGACCTCGTCGAGAATGCAGAACGGCGCCGGCTTGCTTCGGAAGATCGCCATGAGCAGGGCCACGGCGGTCATCGTCTTCTCGCCGCCAGAGAGCTGGCTGATGAGCCGAGGCTCCTTGCCCGGGGGCTTGGCGCGGATCTCGATGCCGCTCTCGAGCCAGTCCTCTTCGCCGGTCTCTTCGAGCGGCAACAGGAAGAGATCGGCGCTGCCGCCACCGAAGAGCATTCGGAAGGTTCCTTCGGGTCCCGCGAAGTGAGCGCGCACCGCCTCGAAGGTCTCGCGGAAGCGGCGGCGGCTTACCTCGTCGAGCTCGGAGACGAGGCGGCCGAGCCGATCCCGCGCCTCGTCGATGTCGCGCACCTGCGCGGAGAGCTGCTCGAAGCGCTGCTCGAGCTCCGCAAGCTCGTCGATCGCTCCGAGGTTCACGTTGCCGATCGCACGAAGCTCCTCGCGAAGGGCTTCGACGCGCGACTGCGTGGAGCCTCGATCGATCGTCGAGTTGTCGTCCGCCCGACGCTGCTCCAGGTACTCCGGGTACGCACCCGGGAGGTCGAGTTCGTCTTCGGCGGACGCGCTCTCCTCGAGCATCTCGCGACGCGTCTCGAGCTCGCGACGGCTCATCTCGACCGCGTTGAAATCCCGCTCGAGCCGCATGTAGCCGTCCCGTGCCGCCGCGAGCCGGCCGGCGACCTCGGCCGTCTCCGACTGCCGGGCCGCAAGTTCCGCCGTGATCTTCTCGAGCGCCTGCATGGCGTCGTCCAGCGCGCGATTCGCCTCGTCGCGCGATCGCTCCCCCTCGAGAATCGTGTCGCGAAGTCGCTCGATCTGGCCCGCCCGTCGTTCCTGCTGCTCGAATGCGAGCGCCGCCTGTCGCTTCGACTCCTCGAGATCGCTCTCGGCCACGCGGCGCTCCCGACGCGCCGCATCCTGGCGGGCGGAGCACTCGCCGATGCGGGCGCTGATCGCCGCGAACGACTCCGAGGCGGCCGACGCGGCGGCCGAGATCCGCTCCGCCCGTGCGCGTTCGGCTTCGAGGGCTTCGCGGCGCTGCGAGATCTCGGCCGCGATCCGCGCCGCCGCAGCCGCGAGCTCCGCGCGATCGGCGTCGAGCGCCTCGAAACGGCGCTCGAGCGCGCGGCCGTCCTCGTCGAGCACCTCGAGTTCGTGGCCCTCGCGGGCCTCGAGCTGGCGCGTTCGGTCGGCATGGAAGCGGGATTCGACGGCTCGACGCCTCGCTTCCGAGAGGCCGCGGTCGATCTCCTGCTGGCGCTGGCGCGCGTCCTGGCCCTGCGCCAGAAGCGTGGCCGCGTCGGACTCGAGGATCGCCATCTCGTTCGAGAGCGCCGCGAGGCTCGCGGCGAGCTCGCCGATCTCGGCGCGCCGGGCCAGCATTCCGCGCTGCTGCTCGCCCTCGTCGCCGCGGCCGCCGATCCGCAGGGTGCCGTCGCGTTCGAGCACCTCGCCGGTCGCCGTCACGAGGCGGGCGCCGCGATGCGTCGTCGACGCGAGCGCCCTCGCCGTCGCGAGATCGGGCACGACCCAGGTGTCGCGAAGCAGCCGCCTCGCCACCGAGTCGAAGCCGGGAGCCACGCGCACCGAGTCGAGCAGACGCGACGCGCCCGGATGCCGAGGTCGCTCCGCATGATCGCCCTCGGAGTCGTCGCCGCCGTCTCGCTCGACGCAGCGCACCGGTCCCTCGAGCGATCGCCACGAGTCGAGCTCGGCGGCGATGCGATCCAGCCCGTCGACGACGAGCAGCTCGAGATCCGCGCCGAGCGCGAGCTCGACGAGCGACGCGTGCGCGCGATCCGCCTCGATCGCCTCGCCGACGACGCCGACGACGGCGGGGAATCGCTCGCGCGACTCGAGCACCTGGCGCACGCCGCGCCCGAATCCCTCGTGCGCGGCCCGCATCTCCTCGAGAATC
>VGXK01000158.1 GCA_016873355.1 Phycisphaerae bacterium
ACGAACGACCCAGTCGCGCTTCTCGACCTCGACGGTGATGCGGCGCGAGTGCGTCTGGCGCGGCGAGACCGGATCGATGGTGATCTGCACCACGCGCGGCGCCTCCCATCCTGCGGGATCGGGAAGCGCCGTGGCCAGGAACCACGCGCGGCCCGTCCACTCGCTCGACGCCGGAATCATCCGCTCCGCATCGGGCACGACCACCATCTCGAAGCCGTTCGCCACGAGCGTCTCGGTCGACGTCGACCAGACTTGCTCGTAGGGCGCCGTGACCGTGAAGGAATCGGTGCAGCCGGCGCCCGCGGCGAGCAACGACCACGTTGCGGCGAGCGTGATTCGTGACGAAGGCATCGAGGCATCTTCCTCGTCGCCGCCCCGATTCGCAATCGGCGTGCGGCGCCTCGTCGCCGCTACGATCGCCGAATGCCGCTGGCGGCCCTCATCGACGCGCGAGTCGCCCACGGCACCCAGGTGGTGCTCGACGGCGTCACGCTCGCGGTCGATCCCGGCGAGCGCCTCGGTCTCGTCGGGCGCAACGGTCAGGGCAAGAGCACGATCCTTCGGCTGCTTGCGGGGCGTCTCGAGCCCGATTCGGGAAGCGTGCAGGTGGAGCGAAGCGTCCGCGTCGGCTACCTGCCGCAGATCCCCGACCTCGACCCCGGGTGGACCGTTCGAGGCGCCGCGGAATCCGTCTTCTCGACGAAGATCGATCTCGAGCAGCGACTCGCGGCGCTGTTCGAACGGATGGCGCACGCGGCCGAATCGGAACTGCCGGCACTCCTGCGACGACAGGCCGAGCTCGAGCACCGTCTCGACGAGGCGGGCGGCTACGCCACCGATCACCTCGTCGACCAGGCGCTGCTCGGCGTCGGCCTCGAGGTCGGTCAGTTCGATCGTCCGGTGTCCGTGCTCTCCGGCGGACAGAGGGGCCGGCTGGGACTCGCGCGCGTGCTGCTCGAGCGCCCGGACCTGCTGCTGCTCGACGAGCCCACGAACCACCTCGATCTCGAGGGCCGGGCGTGGCTCGAGAACTTCCTTGCGGATTCGTTCGCGGGGGCCGTGATCCTCGTGAGCCACGATCGCTGGCTGCTCGATCGCGTCGTCGATCGCATCGAGGAGATCGAGCTCGGCCGGCTGAGCGACTATCCCGGGAACTACGCCGAGTACCGCGCGCTTCGAGCCGAGCGGCAGCGTTCGCAGGCGCGGGTGCGCCAGAAGCAGCTCGACCACATTCGGCGCGAGGAGGCGTACATCCGCCGCTACCGCGCCGGGCAGCGGGCCCGCGAAGCGCAGGGGCGGCAGACGCGACTCGATCGCTTCAAGCGGGGCGAGCTCGTCGAACGCCCGGCCGAGCTCGAGGTCTTCTCCTTCACGCTGCCGCCCGCCCCGCGCATGGGCGACCACGCGCTCGTGGCGCGCGGGATCTCGAAGGGCTTCGGCGGGCGCCGGCTCTTCCACGCCCTCGATCTCTCGATCGAGCCGGGCGAGCGCGTGGGAATCGTGGGTCCCAACGGCGCCGGAAAGACGACGCTCGTGCGCTGCCTGCTCGGCGACGAGCCGCTCGACGCCGGCTCGGTTCGCGTGAGCCCGCAGCTCCGCACGGCGTGGTTCCGACAGACGCAGGAGCATCTCGACCCGGCGCTCACCGTCTGGCAATACCTGCAATCGGTGATCGTCGGCGAGGACGGCGCGGCACGGGCGAGCGAGCAGCAGTCCCGCGATCTCGCCGGCGCGTTCCTCTTCTCGGGCGCGGACCAGGAGAAGCCCCTCGGCGCCCTGTCCGGGGGCGAACGAAGTCGCGCGGTCGTCGCCGGACTCGTGGCCGGGGCCCGCAACCTGCTCGTGCTCGACGAACCGACGAACCACCTCGACATTCCCAGCACCGAGCGACTCGAGGCCGCGCTCGCCACCCCGGCCGAGGAAGGCGGCTACGGCGGCGCGCTCATCCTGATCAGCCACGATCGCGCGCTGCTGGCGAACGTCTGCGATCGACTCGTGGTGCTCGACGGCGCCGGCGGCGCGACCGAGGTCCGCGGCGAGGTCGCGGCGTGGCTCGAGGCGTTCGTCGAATCACGACGCGGGCGCTCGCAGGAGGGACAGGCGGCGGAGGCGTCGGGCGCTCGCCGCGACGCGAGCGCCTCGGCGCCGCGCGGAGATCGCCGCCGATCCGGCGGCGCGGCGGCGCCGGGGTCGCACGCGCCGGAGCCGGGCGCGCCCGCACTGCGCGCCGACGCCGCGTCGGATCAGCAGCGCGCGGTGGAGCGCGAGCGCGCCAAGTTCGCGCGACTCGCGCAGGATGAACTCGAGCGCCGAATCGAGTCGCTCGAATCCGAGCTTCGCTCGATCGACGAGCGGCTTGGAAGCGCGGATGCCTGGACGAATGCCGACGCCGCCCGTCGTCTCACGCAGGAGCGCGAACGGCGAGCGGCGGAGCTTGCTCCGCTCGAGCAGGAGTGGAGTCGCCGCGCCGATCGCGCATCGTGAGCGACGCGCCGCGGGACGACGATTCGAGATCGCCGCCTGCCGACCTCCTAGAGCGGTTCCTCCTCATTCGTAGCGATCTGGCGGGCTGCGCCATCGTGTGGCATCGTCGGGCTCCATCGGCGGATCCTCAAGATCCGCCTGCTTCGCCCTCCTTGCCACACTCGTCTCGCCAACGCCAGCTCGCCACGCCTGAGTCGTCACCGCTCTAGTTCCGCGCTGGTTCAGCTGTGCAGGATCACCGCGCCGCTGGGATCGACGATCTCGAGCCTGCCGAAGGCGAGCTGGAAGCCGTCCGCATTCGTGATTCTCAGCAGCGTGGTGTGATTCGACGCTCGCAGCAGCCCCACATCGGTCGCCTGGCCGTTGTCGGCGACGATCCGCACCGTGTACGGAATCTCCTCGGGCAACCCGAACGCCACGACGAGCGCTTCGCCCGTTCGCCGGTTCACGTAGGCCGTGGCCGCGCCGCTGAAGCCGACTTGCGCCGCCGACATGCCGCGAACCAGGCACCCGCCCTCGGCGAATTCCCGATACGACGTGCCGAGCACGCGCGCGAGCTCCTCGCGGGCGTTCGCGTCGAGCGCCAACTGGCCGATGCGAACCGAGTAGAGATTCGACGCCAGGTTGTAATAGAGGCTCACGAGCAGCAATGCACCGATCACGACGCTCGCGGCGCGCCACATGACCGCGGCGCGACTCCATCGCAGGGCGTCCGTGCGCATCGCATGGTTCGACGCACGCAACTCGACGAGCTCGATCACCTGATCGGCCGCGCTGACGGGAACCGGACGCCGAGGGCCGATCGTGGCGATGGGCGCGAGCGCGGCGTGGTCCGCGGCCATTTCATCCTTGATGCGCATGACGCAGCGAGCTCCAAGCTCCGCATGGGGCTCGTCGTCGGCAAGCAGCGTCGGGCTGCTCGCGATCGAAGCCTGAAGCGCCCGGACCTCCGCCTGAAGCGCGGGAGGCGCCGCATGGAAGAGCCGGTTGAGCAGCGTCGAGTCGACCTCGTCGAGCAGGCCTGCGGCCTCGAGAATCGACAGTTCGACCAGCTCTTCTCGTGACACCGACTCCGATGGGCTCATTGCTGACTCCGTCGCCATGGGCGGGCGAAACGCCGACCTTGCTCCCGAGGACTGCGGCACCCGGAGGACTTCATCCGCAATCCGCCGGCGAAACACTCCATTCGCCGAATCCGGAAGCTCGGTCGGGCCTCTATTCGCCCCGGAGCAGCCGTGGTTCCGGGGATGTCGCCGTCGCGGCAACGATCACCCGAACACCTTCGGGCGACTCGATTTGGCCCACCGATGGAAGCTCGGCGTCTCATAGGGCTTTCTCGGACCCGAATCGCTCTCGCAGACGCTGCAAGCCTCGACTCAATGCAGACTTGACCGTTCCGAGCGGAGCGTTCAACTGGTGGCTCACTTCTCGCAGGGTGAACCCCTGGAGGTAGGCGCGCTCGATGACTTCTCGCTGAAGTTCCGGTAGCTCGCGCAGCCGATCTCGCAGCCGGGGCGACGCTTCCGAAGGCGGCTTGGTGTCACTCTGCGCGGCCAGGTACATGCCTTCGGGTCGGTTGTCCAGGCCGAGCTGTTCCGGCCGAGCTCCCTTGCGGCGAAGTCGATCGATCAGATGCCGCCGTGCGATCAACATGACCCAGGTGACAAGGCGGGCGCGTCGCGGATCGAATCGATCCGCCGTGCGCCAGAGCCGCACGAAGATCTCCTGAACGGCATCATCCGCCTCCGCTCGGGAATTGAGCACCTGCCTCGCGGCCTTGAAGACGAGCGCGCCGAAGCGGTCGTAGAGGGCGGTGACGGCGTCCTCGTCGCCGGCGGCGACGCGCCTCATGAATGCCCAATCCTCCTGTTCAAGGGGGTCCAAGATCCCTCCCGACGCAGTGTTCAAGGCCGCCGAACGCGCAACAGCGGCCGAATACTAAGACCTTCGTCGCTTCGCCGAAGGAAACGGTACACAATTTGCTTCCCGAGGCGCCCCGGAGGTGGCATGTTCCCGGACAGGGTGCGATACTTCAGGTCGCAGGGACCGTGTGGGCGGATCACTCTGCATCGACTTGCCGCATTGGGTGGCGTGTGATGGGACGCAATCGAGAGCCTGCGCTTGGCCGCACGCGCTGCGATCCGAATTCGCGGCGTGGATTCACGCTCATCGAACTTCTGGTGACGCTGGCGGTGGTTGCGCTCCTCATCGGCCTGCTCACGCCGGCGCTCGGCATGGCGCGCGAGTCGGCGCAACGACTTTCATGCGCCAGTTGCCAGCACTCGATCGGCAGCGGCATGGCCATGTTCGCGAAGGATCACCGCGACCGCCTTCCCAGCAGCTACTTCGGTCGTCCCGAAATCGGCAAGCCGCAGGAGATGATGGCGGCGAGCACCGGCATCCTTTCGCCGATGCCTGATCAGTGGGAGGGGCTCGGGTGGCTTTCGTCCGGCGCCGGCGGCTATGTCGACTCGGACAAGTGCTTCTACTGCGCCAGCCACAAGGGCTATCACCCCGTCGAGAAGTACCTGAACAAGTACAAGCTGGGCTCGAATCGCATCTACATGAACTTCCACTACCACGGCGACTACGACCTGGCGACCGGGCGAACGAAGCTCATCGATCAGCCGGTGTCGACGATCTTCGTGACGGATGGTCTCCGCACGATTGCCGACTTCAATCACCTCAACGGCGCGAATCGCCTGCATGGCGACCTCTCCGTGTCGTGGCGGCAGGACAGCTCCAACAAGGTCGCCGACCTCATTCCCGAGGTCGAGATCGAACAGAGTCTTCAGGTCGCGATCTACCAGGAGATCTGGCTGGCCCTGGTCGCCGAGTAGCGCCGTCGAGCGACGGCCCTCACTTCGATTCCGGGGGTTGGGGCCGATCCGCGTGCCAGAACGGCAGTCGAGCCGCGATGCGGGGGTTCCATCGCTGCGCGGGGATGGCCCGGATGCTCGATTCGCTGCGCTCATGATTGCTTCGACCATGGGGACGACTGGCACCGTGGTTGCCTTCGCCGCCGCATGGCAAGCAAGATCATCGGCATCGACTTGGGCACCACGAACTCCT
>VGXK01000159.1 GCA_016873355.1 Phycisphaerae bacterium
AGAAGCAGGCGGCCGCCGCGCGCAAAATGAAACACGGCCCCGATCGGGGCCGTGCTTCGTTCCATCTCGTCGCGATCGAGCGCCGAGAGCCGGCGCGACCGCATCGTCTGCGCGAGAACGCTCGCGGGCAATTGCGAGCGGCTGCGCGAGTCCGCTCAGACCATCGCGTTGAGCGTCTTGAGCGCGCGAGCTCGCACCTTGCGCGACGCGGGCTTCGCCTTGATCATGATCTCCTCGCCGGTGAACGGGTTCTTGCCCATGCGCGCCTTGGTGGCGGGCTTGATCACGGTGGTGAGCTTGAGCAGGCCCATGAACTTGAAGACGCCGGGGCCCTTCTTGCCCAGGTCCTTCTTCATGACGTTCGTGAGCGAGTCGAGCACCGCGACGACCTGCTTGCGCGGCAGGCCCGTGGTCTTGACGACTTCGGCGATGGTGGCGCCCTTGCTGCGGGCCTTGGCGGTGGTGGTGGGCATTGTTTTCTCGAATCCTTTCTTCGTGGTTCGTATCCCGACTGGCGGGAGGGATGAATGCGTTCTCTCGCCGAGGAATCCGCTTCCTCGGCCGGAACGCGCGGGAATGTAGCCCGTGATAACACGGCGTACAAGCGGCGGAGGCCTCAGAAACCTCGGAATTCTTCGTGGTTCTTGCGACGGCTCCGCGCGGGTCCGAGGCGGCTCTCGAACGCGCGCGGCCTCGGCGCGAGCGCCCCCCGGTGGGCGCCGGCGCGTCGATTCGACCCCGGACGGTTCGCTCAGCGCGCCGCCACGGTCTTCTGCGACCGCGGCCGCACCGGCGTCCGGCCCACCGACCAGTAGGTGAAGCCGAGATCCTCCATGTGCTGGCGCTTGTAGAGGTTCCGGCCGTCGAAGATGGTCTTCGACTTGAGCCGGGCGGCGATCTGCCCGAAATCGGGCGACCGGAATTCGTTCCACTCGGTGGCGATGACCAGCGCGTCGGCGCCGTCGAGCACCTCGTAGAGGTCGTGCACGCGCTCGGCCTGGGGGAACTCACGCGAAAGGTTCTCGAGCGCCACCGGGTCGTAGGCGCGGACCTTGGCGCCCGCCGCCACCGCCCGCTTCATGAGCGCAATCGCGGGCGCCTCGCGGATGTCGTCCGTGCGCGGCTTGAACGCCACGCCCCAGAAGGCGAGCGTCCTTCCGGAGAGATCCTTGCCCAGCTCCGTCTCCACCTTCTTCCAGAAATGGGCTCGCTGATCCTGGTTCACCTCGTGCACGGCGGCGTTGAGCTTGCACTCGAATCCCGCCGAGCGCCCCATCTGCACCACCGCCTGCGTGTCCTTGGGGAAGCAGCTTCCGCCGTAGCCCAGGCCCGGATAGAGGAACTGGTTGCCGATGCGCTTGTCCGCGCACATGCCTTCGCGCACGCTCGTGATGCTGGCCCCGTAGTGCTCGCAGAGATTCGCGACCTCGTTGACGAACGAGATCTTGCACGCGAGCATGGCGTTCGACGCGTACTTGACCATCTCGGCGCTGCGCACGTCCATGACGAAGATCGGATTGCCCTGGCGGACGAACGGCTCGTAGAGCTCGCGCATGAGCTTGCCGGCGTCGTCGTGCTCCACGCCGACGACGACGCGGTCGGGACGCATGAAGTCATTGATCGCGTCGCCTTCCTTGAGGAACTCGGGATTGTCGGCGATGTGGAAGGGGACCTTCGTCTTCGCCTTGATCGTGTCGCGCACCTTGTGGCTGGTGCCGACGGGCACCGTGCTCTTCACCACGACGACTTTCGCGGCGCCGCCGGCGCCGCCCGCGCCGAGCCGCTCGAGCTCCTCGCCGATGTCGCTGGCCACCGCGAGCACGTACTTGAGGTCGGCGCTTCCGTCCTCGTCGCTCGGCGTGCCAACGCAGACGAAGATCGCGTCGCCGTGGTCGTAGGCCTCGCGCTTGCTCGTGGTGAAGTGAAGTCGTCCCGCCTGCGCGTTGCGCACGATCATCTCGGAGAGACCCGGTTCGTAGATGGGACTCTCGCCGCGCTTGAGCATGGCGATCTTGCGCTCGTCGACATCCAGGCACATGACGCTGTTGCCCGTCTCGGCAAAGCACGCGCCGGTGACGAGGCCCACGTATCCGGTGCCGACCATGGTCAGGTTCATTCAGGACTCCGCTTTGGGGAAACGGGGCAGAATAGCCGAGCGCCGCGTCTTTCCGCGCTCGCGTTCGTGCGACGGACGGCCTCTACGGGCACGGGCCCCAGAGACCGAGCAGTTCCCCGAGGTCGGAACCGTCCACGACGCCGTTGCCGTCGAGGTCCTCGGGCGTTCCCGGAAGCGCGGGTCCCCAGGCGCCGAGCAGGTCGCCGAGATCCGAACCGTCGACGAGATCGTCTCGATTCAGGTCGGCCGGACACTCGAGCACGCCCTTGCAGTCGGGAGAGAGGAACGCGTTCACGGTGGTCGCGAGCCCGAGCGGATCGGTGACGGTGAGCTCCACCTCGTAGAAGTAGATCTCATCGCCGCATCCGACGGGCGAGATCACCGCGCTCGAAACGCAGTCGGGATCCGCGGGCTCCGCGTGCTCGTGCGTGTTGTGGTGGAGGATGGTGATCCACGAGCACGCGAGCTCTTCCTGCTCCGCGTCCTCGATCGACGCCTGAAGCGGAATCACGCTCTTCTCGTCCATCGCATAGAGCTGGCCGTCGACGGGCGAGAGCAGCGTGACCGACGGCGGGGTGTTGTCGGTCCAGACGGAAACGATCGCGGAGCTTTCGATTCCGGCGCCGTCGCGCACGGTGAGCTGGACATCGTGTCGCTGCGGACCCGAGCTCGAGAACGAATGCTGCACGACCGCGCCGTCGAACGGTTTCGGCTCCCCGGGAATCGCCCAGGTGAAGGTGAGATTCGTGCCCTCGGGATCGCTCGATCCGCTCGCGTCGAGCGTGACGAGCAGCGGCGACGCGCCGAACTCGGGCGACGCGCTCGCCACGATCACCGGCGCGCCGTTCGAGCTCGGCTCATGGCGCGTGCGGAAGACGCGGTCGCCCCAGCGCACGGTCCAGAGCGAGTCGTCGAGCGGGCGGTAGCGCGCCATGATGACGGCGCCGGCGGCGTCGTCGAAGATCTTGACTTCGTTCACGGCGCCCTGCGCGTTGAACTTGAGCGCGCGGACGAATCCCGCCGCGAAGTCGGCGAAGAGAACCGCATCGTGCCACTCCTCCGGCCAGGCCCCATGCTCCACTCGGCTGCCGCCGATGGCGCAGAAACCTCCGAACGAGGAACCGACGACGCCCGATTGCGGCGATCCGACCTGGTACGCAACCGGCAGGTCGCCGCTGAATGCCGGCACCGAGGCCTGTCCGCCGTGCACGAAGTCGATGAGCGGTCGTCGATGCTCGAAGTGCGGCATCGTCTCGGGAATCTCCGGGATCGGTTCCCCTTGAGGCACCACGGCGAGCGCGTCGAGATTCGGACCGGTGGGAAGCACCGCGGTGGCGCGGATCAGGCGCGTGCCGGCGTCGAGCGTCGCGGTGACGGTCGACCACTTGTGATGCCACCAGCTTCCCGTGGGCGTGAACGCAAGCGAGCTCGCCACCGTGACGCCGTCGACCGAAATGCGGAGCGGTCGATTCCCGCCGGCGCCGTGCGCGTAGCGGAACTGAAGCGCGTACGAGCCGGTCGCGGGCACCTCGATCGTCCACTCCACGAAGTCGCTCGTCGAGTTCTGAAAGTCGACGGCGCCGGCGCCCGTGACGCCGGGCACGCTCGTCACGATGATGGGGCCGGAGATCACGGCCTCCTCCGCCTGATGGAGGCAGCACGGATTCACGTGGATCGGCGCCGCGTCGATCGAGTCGTGGATGAGCAATTCGCGGAAGCGGAGATTCGGCGCGGCGCAGCCGGGCGACACGGCCGCGTCGCAGCCGCCGCCCGGCGCGTCCGGATTCACCGTGCCGTTCAGCGCGTAGTTGAGCATCCATTCGAGGCCTTCGAAGATGGGCCAGCCGAAGTTGAGCGCGGGCGAGTCGCAGAGATTCACTTCCTCGCGCTGCGTCCAGCCCACGTCGCCGATGACCAGGTGCCCGGGCTGGCCGTCGGAGGCCTCATGGCTGCCCGTCTCGGGAATCATCTCGGCGCGGAAGGGATTGCGAAGACCGAGCGCCCAGACGCGGCTGCGCGGCGCGCGCGGCGACGCGGGATCGAAGAACGGATTGCTCGGCACGCCGTCGCCGGTGGCCGGATCCAGGCGCAGCACCTTGCCGCAGTGCGAGTCGACGAGCTGCGAGCGGAACGCGCCGACGTTCTCCTTCGGTGCGAGGATTCCGTCCGCGAGCGCCTGCGTCACGTAGCCGCCCGAGACCTGGCCTCCGAAGTCGTTGCTCTCGTAGCTGGCGCTGTCGCCGGCGGTGGCAAGCAGCGTTCCGTCCTCGCCGAAGTTGAGCGAGCCCACGCCGTGGCTCTGATGCACGATGGGAATGCCGGTCGAGTGCGTCTCGCCGAGCAGGATGAGGCGCGACGCCGGATCGACCTGGGTGAAACTGCTTGCGGCGGTGGCGGTGTAGCGCGTGATGCGGCCGATCGATGCGGCGAAGTACTCGTTCGCATTCGGGTTGTACTGAAGCGTGCCGAACTTGAAGAGGTGATGGCGATCGACCACGTAGAGCAGGTAGATCCAGCCGTTGTTCAGGAAGTTGGGGTGCAGCGCCACGCCGAGAAGGCCGTGATCGCGCCACCCGCCGACTTCCTGGCTCAGGTCGAGCATGGGGGGCGTGAGCTTCGTGCCGTCCGCATTCACCATCCAGACACGGCCGCCGCGCTCCCACACCACCGAGCGGCCGTCCTCGATGAATGCGACGCCGGCCACTTCGCTCCAGTTGCTGCCGATCTCCTGCGTCACGAAGCCCGAGGGCGGCGCGGCGAGCGCGCTCGGCACGGTGAGCGTCGTGAGACCGGCGAGCGCCGCGAGGCCCGCGACCGCGCCGCAGGCCGCGGCGCGCGAGGCGGAAACGGTGGGCATTTGGTCGCGAAGTGAAGCGGCGGCGAGACGCACGCGCAGGAATCGGGGCAGCGGCATGTCGTCACTCTAATGAGGCGCTGCGTCGGGCGGAACGGCGGGCGCCGCCATTCGGCGACGAACGCGCCCGCTCGAGTTCGAGAAGCCCGAGCTTGGTACGGCAGCGGGCGTCGGAACGATCCATGGTTCCCGCATAACCGCCGAGCCCGTTCGACGCGACGACCCGATGGCACGGAACGATGAGCGGCAGCGGATTCGTGCGCATCGCCTGGCCGGCGGCGCGGGCGGCGCCGGGAGAACCCGCTCGCCGAGCGAGCTCGCCGTAGCTGATCGTCTCGCCGCGCGGAATGCGACGCGCCGCGTCCCAGCAGCGACGCTTGAACGGCGAGGCGCGAGGCGTGGGAATGTCGCGGAAGTCCGCGGGCTTGCCGCGCGCGGCGCGGGCAAGGCGATCGGCGAGTCGAGCCGGCAACGCGCGGGAGAACGCGCGATCGGCGCCGTGGTCGGCGCGGGCGCTCATCATTCTGCGCGCGGCGGCCGCGCCGTTCCCGG
>VGXK01000160.1 GCA_016873355.1 Phycisphaerae bacterium
CCGTCACCGGGCGGAGTGTAGGCGGGGGCGGAGCAGCTCGAAGAGCCTCCGCGCCATCGCGCCGTGCGCGCCGTGCGCGCCGTGCGCGCCGTGCGCGCCGTGCGCACCATTGGCGCCGTTCGCACCGACGGCGCGACCGTCGATCTCGACGACCGCCGAGAGCAGCCGACGGCTGCTCGTGATCATGACCTCGTCGGCGCGGCGCAGTTCCTCCACCGGTATCGAGCGCTCGTCGACCTCGATGCCGTCCTCGCGCGCGGCGCCGATCAACTGGGCGCGAGACACGCCGCGCAGGATCGCCGGCGCCGAGCCGGCGGCGGGCGTGACGAGACGCCCGTTCGACCAGAGGAAGACGTTCGTCGAGCCGCCTTCGCTCAGCACTCCGTCGCGATGAAGGATCGCCTCGTCGGCGCCGCGCGCCCCCGCGTCGAGCGCGGCGAGCACGTTGCCCATGAGGCTGATCGTCTTGATCTCGCAGCGGAGCCAGCGCTGGTCGGGCAGCAGCACGCAGCGCACGGAGTCCGGTTCGCGCAGCTCCGCCAGCGCGGGAGCGGCCGACGCCATGGCGAAGACCGTCGGCGTCAGCGAAGGCGGCGGCACGTGCGAGCGATTCGCGGCGGCGCCGCGCGTGACCTGGAGGTAGACGGTCGCGTCGGCGAGGTCGTTCGCGCGAAGCAGCTCGTCGCCGATCGCGGAGAGTCGCGTCGCCTCGAATCCGTCGATTCGAGCAAGCCGCATGCTCATCGCCAAGCGCTGTTCGTGCAGGTCCATGCCCACGCCCGCGCGGTCGAAATAGCGCACGAGCTCGTACACGCCGTCGCCGAAGAGGAAGCCGCGATCGAGCGGGCTGACTCGCGCTTCGGCGATCGGCACGAGCGAGTCGTTCAGCCACGCGATCGGCGCCGGCGCGGATCCGTGCGCCCGCGCCGCGCTCATGGCATGGCTCCCGGCGCCTGCGCCGCGATCATGCGCCCCTCGCCCTCGTCATGGCGTCGACGCGCCGGGGGTCGAGCGGCTTCGACCAATGGCCGTCGCGCTTGAGCGCGCTGCCAACGATCACGGCGTCGGCGAACTCGAAGAGCTGCGGCAGCGTGTCGGGCGTGGCGCCGGATCCGACGAGCAGCGGCAGCGTCGACGCGGCGCGCACCGCCTTCAGGTCGGCCATGGACGCGGGCTTGCCCGTCTCGGGGCCGGTGACGATGAGCGCGTCGGCGCCGAAGAACTCCGCGGCGCGCGCGTGCGACGCGATGTCCACGTCCTGCGTCAGCGCGTGGCTCGAGTGCTTCTTGCGAATGTCCGCCGCCACGCGGATTCCGTCGGCGCCGATCTGGCGACGGTAGCGGAGCAGCGGACCCGCGTCCGCGTCCGCGAGCAGGCCCTCGTCGGCGACCGCGCTGAAGACGAAGCCCTCCGCGCGGATGAACGCAGCGCGGCCGGCGAGCGCCGCCGCGAGCGCGGCGCGATTGGCGCCGCCCAGGATCTGCACGCCCACCGGCACCTTCGCCGCCGCCGTCACCGCCAGCGTGCACGCGGTCATGGCCGCCACGATCTCCGGGCCGACATCGCGCGACAGGTACGGCGCGTCGTGCATGTTCTCCACGATCAAGGCGTCGAAGCCGGCGCCCGCGAGCTGCGCCGCGTCCCGGGCGGCCTCGGCGGCGATCGAGTCGATCGGCATCTCCGCGCGCGGCGTGCCGGGCAGTGCGCGCACGTGCAGCATGCCGATGAGCGCCCGATGCAATCCGAGGAACGATGGTCGCGGGGTCGTCACGGGAGGGCGGCGCGGCTCACTCGTTCGCGCCGAGCAGTTGCTGAAGATACTCGTTCCACGCGGTGCTCTCGACCGTCTCCACCACCGACTGGTCGATCGCCGCTCGAAGCTCGGGGGAGAGTCGGCGCGAGAGTCCCAGCCCCACGAACACCCGCTTGATCGGATGGGGCAGGATCACGAGCGACGCGTACTTCTGCCGCTGGAGCAGGTATCGCAGCGAGGTCGACTCGCCGACCACCGCGTCGATCGAGCCGAACAACAGCGCGTCGAGCACCTGGTCGGGCATTTCGAACTCCACGATGTGCTGCACGCCAAGCTCGCGCAGCATGGGCGCGCCCACGCCCGCCGCCAGCACCCCGACCTTGCTGCGCGGAAGGTCGTCCGGGCCGGACAGCATCGGATTGAGCCGTCCCACGGTGATGCTCGCCGCAATGATGCCGCTGAAGATCGTGAGCAGCATGAACGCAATGAGCATCCAGACGGCGGCCGCCAATCGGCCCCGATGGGTGATCGGCACGCGATCGCCGTAGCCCACCGTGCTGAGCGTGGTGATCGACCACCAGATGCCCTCCATGATGCCCCCGGCACCTCGCGGAAACTGCGGATTGCGCCGACGCTCGAGGAGCGCGATGAGGACACCGGCCACGAGCGTGGCGCCGAGGATCGTCCCGAGCCAGGTCAGCACTTCGCGACTGAAGATGTGCCGCAGGCCGTCGAGGAATCCGTGGCCGACGGCGGACCGCGTGGCGATGACCATCCCCGCGGCCTCGAACGGCTGGCTGCAATCGAAGCGGCGCAGGCGCAGCGGCACGATGGGAATCCCGGTCGCGGCCACGTCGATCCGGCCCTCGACGAGCGCGGGATCGACTTCGTCGAGCGCGAGCGGGTGCCACTCGAAGTCCACCCGCGCGCTTGCGGCGGCGATCTTCCAGAGCTGCACCGCCATGCCGTCCCAGGTGCCGTCGGGCTGGCGGAAGGAGTAGGGCGGCTGCTGACAGACGCCCACGCGCAGTCGAGGCGGTTCGGAGGACTCGTCGCCGGCCGCGCCGGGTGCGCCGTGCGCGGCGCTCTGAGCGTCGACGAGCGCCGCCCGCGCCGCGCCGACAAGGACGATCAACGCGAAAGCGACGAACGCGAGCCGCCGGCTGTGGCGCATGCGGACAGCATACGAACGACGCCGCGAAGGCGCGACGGCACCGGCGCGCGGCGCCCTTTCCTAGACTCGCGGCCATGGTCGTCCGGCGCGCCCGAAGCACTTCGAAGCCGATCGCGCTGCGGTCGCCCGACGGCCGCGCCGCGCTCGAGCTGCATCCGGGCGCGGGCATGGTGGCGACGAGCTGGACGGTGGACGGCGTGGAACGGCTCTGGCTTCCGGAACCGGCGCCATCGTTCCTGCGCCGCGAGCGCACCGGAGGCATTCCGCTGCTCTTCCCGTGGGCGAATCGACTGCGACGCGATCGATTCGAACTCCTGGGCCGTCTCGTGGACCTGCGTCGCGGCGCGCTCGTTCACCGCGACGAGGTCGGCCGTCCCATGCACGGTCTGCTCCTGCGCTGGTCCCGGTGGGATCGCGTCCAGGTCGACGCGCGCCGCGACCGCGCGAGCGCCGAGCTCGATTGGGGGGCGCATCGCCAGCTCGCGTCGCTCTTTCCCTTCTCGTTCACGCTGCGACTCGAGTGGCGTCTCGTCCAGGGCGCCGCGCCGGGCGTGGAGATCTCCGCCGAGGTCGAGGCGGGCGACGAGCCGGTGCCGATCGCCTTCGGCTGGCATCCGTATGTGCGCCTTCCCGGCGCTCGCGCCGCGTGCGGCGTGACGGCGCTCGACGGCGTGCTGCGTCGCGTTCCGCTCGAGGACGGCCTGCCTCGTCGTCGCCACGGCGCCCTCGCGCTCGACGAGTCGCCCACGGCGCGACCGCTCGGCGACGCCTCTTCCGCCCGCCGCCTCGGCCGCGCTCGCATCGACGAACTCTGCGCCGGCGCTCGCGAGGGCACCGAGGTCCGCATCGATGGTCCGAAGGGCGCCCGCGTGGCGTTCCAGTTCGTGCGCGGCGTGCGCTTCGCGCAGCTCTTCGCGCCGCAGGACACCGAGTGCGCGTCGGTCGAGCCGATGACGGCGCCCACGGCGGCGCTGAGCGACGGCGCCGCGGAACTGCCGATCCTGGGCCCGAGGCAGCGCTTCTCCGCATGCTTCCGCATCCAGGTGGTCGACCCGGCGCCGAAGCGAACGGCGAGGAGCCGCCGGTGAGCCGCACGCTGCGAAACAGGGTGGCCGTGGTCACGGGCGCGAGCTCCGGCATCGGCATGGCCACCGCTCGGCTCATGGCGCGGGAAGGCATGAAGCTCGTGCTCACCGCGCGGCGCGAGGAGCGCTTGCGCGCGATCGCGCAGGAGATCGAGGCGGCCGGCGGCGGCGCGGAGATCGTCGCCGGCGATGTCGCCGATCCGGCCATGGCCGCGCGACTGCTCGACGCGGCGGAGCGGCGCTTCGGCGGCTTCGACGTGGTGTTCGCGAACGCGGGCTACGGCACCGAGCGCGGGCTGCTCGAACTCGACGCGGACGCCGTGCGCCGCATGTTCGAGGTGAACTTCTTCTCGTCGGTGGACCTGCTGCGGCTCGCCGCGCAGCGGCTGATCGGCGCGAAGCACCGTGGACACCTGCTGCTCTGCTCGAGCGCGCTTGCGAAGTTCACGCTGCCGTACTTCGGCGTCTACGCGGCCACGAAGGCGGCGCAGGCCATGGTGGCCCGCTCGCTGCGATTCGAGCTCGAACCCTACGGCATCGAAGTGAGCACCGTGCATCCGATCACCACCGTCACCGAGTTCTTCGATCAGGCGCAGATGCAGGCGGTGCGCGGACATTCGAGCGGCACCCGCGTGCCGCAGCATGCGCCGAGACTGTTCGTGCAGACGCCGGAGCGCGTGGCGCGGGCGATCATCCGCTGCCTGAAGCGGCCGACCTCCGAGGTGTGGACGAGCCACACCGTGCGCCTGAGCAGCGGATTGATGACCGCGTTCCCCTGGCTGCTCGACGCGATCCTGCGCCGCGAGGCGCGTCGAACTCGAACGCACTCGAAGTCGTAGCGAGCCGCTCGCGGCGCGGCCGCACGCGCCGTCCGCACCGCTCGCTCGCTGCTATTCTGTCGCCCCTTCGCACGCACCCTCGGAACCTCCAGCGATGGCCATCAAGGTCGGAATCAACGGCTTCGGACGCATCGGTCGACTCGTCTATCGCATCGGCATGGAGCAGGGGGGCTTCGAGTTCGTCGGCGTGAACGATCTCGTGCCGGCGGACAATCTCGCGTACCTGCTGCGCTACGACACGACGCATCGGCGCTTCTCGCAGGAAGTGACGACCACCGCCGACGGCTTCTCGTGCAAGGGCGTGACGACGAAGTGCGTGAGCGAGAAGGAACCGGCCAAGCTGCCGTGGAAGTCGCTCGGCGCGCAGTACGTGCTCGAGAGCACGGGACTCTTCACCGAGTTCGAGAAGGCGAAGCTGCACATCGACGCGGGCGCCAAGCGCGTGCTCATCTCCGCGCCGACGAAGAGCGAATTCGCCGTCGTGCCGACCGTGGTCTGCAAGGTGAACCACGAGGTGTACGACCCGGCGAAACACGCGGTCGTCTCGAACGCAAGCTGCACCACGAACTGTCTCGCGCCGGTTGCGAAAGTCATTCTCGACAACTTCGGTTTCGAGGAGGGCCTGATGACCACGGTGCACGCGGTCACCGCCACGCAGCCCACGCAGGAC
>VGXK01000161.1 GCA_016873355.1 Phycisphaerae bacterium
CGGCGGCGACGCGCCGCTTCGAAAGGGCGAGCGCGCCAAGCTGCTCTTCCTTCCCGACCAGCATCTCGGGCGCAACACGGCGCGACGCGCGGGATTCGTCAGCGAGATCGACGCGGAGCGAGCCGCGGCGAAGAAGCCCGCCGCGCACGCGAAGTCGGGGGCGGCGAGCGCTCGTCGCGGCGGCGCTCGAACGGCCGCTCGAGCCTCGCGTGCCGATGGCGTAGCGCACGCCGACATGGCGGTGTGGGATCCGAGATCCGAACTGGGCGGGCTCGCCCCCGAAACGATCCGTCACGCCACGATCCTGCTCTGGGCCGGTCACTGCTCCGTGCACAAGCTCTTCCGTCCCGAGCACGTGGCGCAGGCGCGGCGCGATCACGGCGTCGAGACCGTGATCGTTCATCCCGAGTGCTGCCAGGAGGTGGTCGAACTCGCCGACAAGGTCGGCAGCACCGAGTTCATCATCCGCGAGATCGATGCGGCGAGGCCGGGCACCTCCTGGGCCGTCGGAACGGAAGTGCATCTCGTGAATCGGCTCGCGCGCCTCGCCGCCGAGCGCGGCGTGCGCGTGCGGATCCTGAGCGACTGCCAGTGCCTCTGCACGACGATGTACCGAATCGACCAGGCCCACCTGCTCTGGGCGCTCGATCATCTCGCCGAAGGCCGCATGGTGAACGAGATTCGCGTGCATGCCGACGCACGACGCCTCGCGCGACTCGCGCTCGACCGCATGCTCGCGAACGCGGCGCCGAGCGGCGCTGCACGGTCGCGGGCGACGGCGCTCGTCGACTGACCCGCATGACTCGAACTGCGGCGTGACGGCCGATTCCTTCGGCGCACCGGCCGCGTCGACCATTCTCGGCGATCACCCGCACGGCTACGCTGTGGCACATGAGCGACGCAACGGGAACGAAGGGACGGAGACGGTGGCTTCGCATCGTGGGGTTCGTTGCGATCGCGCTTGTGATCCTGGTGGTCGCGGCGCCGTCGCTGCTGAGCTGGACGATCGCCCCCGCGCTGATCGCCGGCGCCGTCTCGGACCAGGTGAACGGCAGCGTGAGCGTCGGCTCCGCGCGGCTCGGCTGGACCTCGCCGCAGCGCATCGAGGGACTCGTGATCGACGATTCCGCGAACGGCAATCGCATCAGCGCCACGGTCGAAGTGCAGCGTTCGCTCCTTTCGCTCATCACGAGTCCCATGGGCGGCTCCGAGATCACGGCGCAGGCGGACGTGCGCGCGAAGCTGGCGCCCGACGGTTCGATCTCGCTGGCGAAACTCGCGAAGCCGGCGCCGCCGAGCGCCCCCGGAACGGGCGCCCCCGGAAGCGGAACGGGCGGCGCCGCGCCGTCCAAGCCGCCCACGCCGCTGCCTTCCACGTTCGCCGCGTCGATCACGCTGTTGCCGAGTTCGTTCGAGATCGATCGCGGCGCGGACGGGCCGATCAAGCTCACCGCGCTCGCGGGCACTGTTCGCTTCGACGCCGCCGACGGCTCGATCACGAGCGATCTCAAGGGACAGATCGCGGGCGACGGCGCCGCGGCGCCGTTCGCCGTGAGCACGCGGCTGAAGGAGGTCGTCGATCGCTTCGGCGCCGTGTCGCTCGCCACCGCCACCGGCGTGGTGAAGGCGGCCGCGAACGGGCTCACCACGCGCCTCGACGACAAGGCGGTGGCGATCTCGGGCGTCGACCTTTCGCTCGACGCCCCCGACGCGAAGGGGCCGATCGCCGTGGTCTATTCGCTGCGGCGCGCCGCCGTCGGCGCGAGCGAGGTCGACGATCTCGGCGGTGCCGCGCAGCTCGGGCGGGATCCGAAGGGTCCGGCGGGAATCTCCGCGTCGATGCTCACCGCGTCGATCGATCGCGGCACGATCTCGGTGCGGGAGGGGCCCGATCCGTTCGTCGCGTCCGGGCTCTCCGCGAAGGTGGAGCTCGGCGCCGGTGGTTCCGCGTCGTTCGCGATCTCGGCCGAGACGACGCTCGGCGCGCATCGCGGCGCCGTCACGGGCGACGGATCCTTCGCGCAGCTCTTCGACGAGCGCTTCCATCCGACGCTCGCACGCGCGACCGGAAGCGGAACGATCACCGTGAGCAAGGCCGTGGTTCCCGCGGGACCCGTGCAATCGGAGATCGACACGCTCACGATCGCCGTCGACGCGAAGAACGCGTCGGCGCCGATCTCGATCAAGGTGGAGGGAACCGGAACGGTTCGCGAGATCGGTGACGCATCGAAGAGCGGAGGCGGGAGCGCGGGCGCGTCGGGCCGCCGCGGCGCCGAGCCCGAGCGCTCGACCGTGGCCGCGTCGCTCTCGATCGGTCGCGACGCCGGAAGCGATCTCGGGATCTCGACGGACCTCCGCACCGTGAGCGGCACGGTCGAAGCGCGCGGGATTCCGAGCGCGATCCTCCAGCCGTTCGTCCCGGAGTTCGGCGAGGTCCGCATCGTGCCGTCGCGCGATCTCGGGCCGACGCTCACCGTCTCCGCCTCCGCCCCGGGCGGAACGGCCGCGCCCCTTTCGGTGTCGCTCGATTCGACGCTCGTGCAGGCGAACCTGCGTGCCACGATCGACGGCTCGAACGGCGCCGTGAAGCAGGCATCGGGAAGCGTGGCCGCCACGATCCTTCCCGAGCTTCTCGCGCCGACTCCGGTGCGCACGGGCGGTCCGATCAGGACGACGCTCGAGATTCGATCGCTCTCGTTGCCTCGAAGCGGCGACGGCCTCGACCTCCAGGCGATCGCGGCCGAAGTGAACGGCGCCGTCGACGGCGCGGTCATGGTCGGCGCCCCGGCGAAGTCGACCACGATCTCCGCGATCCGCGCCTCGTTCCGCACGCCTCGGCTCGGCGACGGCGCGAGCGTTCGCCTGAACGCCGCCGCCGACGGCGTGCCCGCCGAGCTCGTCGCCGACCTGCGCGGATTGGAGCGGCTCGGCCAGGATTCGTTCGATCCGAAGTCGATCGCGGCGCGCGGCACGCTGAGCGCCGGCCCGATCGACTGGTCGACGCCGCCGGCGATCGCCTCGGGTCTGCTCGAGACTCCGATCGTGCGCGACAGCCTCACGACGAGCACGATCGCCGCGAGCTTCGACGGACACGCGAACGAGGGCGCCGCGCAGTTCTCGATCGTCGACGGTCCGCAATCGGTCGGCGCGAAACTCGCGTGGACCGCCGCGCGCATCGACGTCAGCGACGCGAAGGGCCGAGTCGTCGTCTCGAACCGCACGCTTGACGCGCTCAAGGTCGATTCCGTGCGCCTGGCGCAGCCCGCGACGCTCGACGCGTCCGTGTCGCCGTTCTCGTTCGAGCGCCCGGCGCTCGAACGCGGCGAAGCCGTCATCGATTCGATGAACTTCAACCTGAAGTCGGCGCAGATCGCGCTGGCGTCGGCGCCGGGACTGGCGCGTCCCGTCACCGCGTCGTCGGTCGACGCGAACGGCACGATCCGTCCGGGCGACGACTTCGGCATCACGACCCAGGCGGCGCTCGCGCTCTCCGACGCCGCGGGTCCGCTCGGCAACGCCTCGCTGCGATTCGAGGGCTCGCGCCTGGCGAGCGACGCGCGGAAGTGGTCGGCGTCGGTCGACGCGAAGGAGCTCGAGGGCTCGCGCGCGCTCACGGCGCTCGGCCTCGATGCCGAAGCGATTCCCGGAATCTCGCCCGGCGATCGCGGCACAGTCTCGCTCGGCGCCCGGAGCGACGGCAACGGCGCACTCGACGCGAGCTTCGACGCCGCGATCGGCGCCCTGCGCGGCAAGGGTTCGGGGTCGCGCGCCTCCGACGGCGCGGTGACGGTTCCCGCGGCCGAACTCGCGATCACGCTCGACGCGGCGCGAAGCACCGCCTTCTTCGACAACGAGAAGGACGCGAACGGCCGACCGCTCATCACCCGGGCGAGCTCCGTGCCGATCGCGGTGTCGCTGAAGGATTTCTCGGTGCCCGCGCCGGGCGCCGACGGCTCGCTGCCGGTCCTGCAGGGCAAGGGCAGCGCCACGATCACCACGGGCGCCATGGACCTGGAGGTGGCTCAGGTGGGAAGCGTGCGCGTCGGTGCGATGAACACCGACCTGTCGCTCGCCGGAAACGGTCGGCGCGCGTCGCTGCAGATGAGCTCGTCGATCCAGCACGCGAGCATCGGCACGCAACCCGTCTCGTTGAAGGCCGTCGTCGCGAACTTCCTCGGCAGCAAGGGCCGGCTCGATCTCGTCCAGGCGTCGATCGACGGTGAAGCGAAGATGCAGGCCGTGCCGGTGGCGCTGATCGACCTGGTGCTTCCGGGCGACGGCATCTACGCGCAGGCGCTCGGGCCCGCGCTCACGATCGACGCGCGCGCCTTGAGCATTCCCGGCAGCGCCGGCTCGACGATCACCGGCACCGCCTCGAGTCAGTACATGCAGGCCGATCTCGGCCGCATCCAGGTCGAAGGCGGTTCGGTGTCGATCACGCCGCAGAAACCGCTCTCGCTCTCGCTCGTGCCGAACGGCACGCTGAGGCAGCGCGTGCTGAAGCCGATCAACCCGATTCTCGAGGACATCCGTCCGCGCGAGAACCAGCCGCTCGTCTTCGCCGTGAACGAATTGCGCGCGCCGGTCGAGTTCGCCATGAGCGAGCTCAACTCGAAGTTCCTGCTCACGGTCGGCGACGTCGAGATCCAGCGCAACGATCGAATGCTCGACCTGCTGCGGCTCGTTCGCGAGGACGCGGACGGATTGGTCGACGGCAACATCGGTCCGCTCGACGGCACGATCGTGAACGGGCGGCTCACCTACCAGAACTTCGTGATCTCGCTCGGCAAGACGGGCAACACCTGGAACCAGCAGCTCTTCTTCTCGGGCGACATCAACCTGGGATCGACGCCGCCGTACGCGACCGCGATCAACGTGGACTATCCGGTGAGCGGCATCGGCAAGCTCGCCTCCGGCGCGACGCGCTTCGACGGCTTCTTCAACCGCCTGGGGCAGATCATCGATCGAGTGCCGGTCGTGGATCTCGAGAAACTGCGCGTGCGCGCGACCTACAGCGGACCGATCGAGCCCGATCGCGATCTCGATCTCACGGTGGAACCGGTGTTGATCGCGCCCGACGGCTCGACCGATCCGGTGAAGGCGATCCTCGGCGGGATCTTCGGCGACAAGGGGCTCATTCCGATTCCGGGCCTCGGCGGATCGCAGGGCGGCGGCACGGGCGCTGGATCGGGCGGCGGCGGATCCGGAGGCGGCGCCGGCGGTGGAACCGCGCCCGGTTCCGGAGGACAGCAGGGCGGGTCGGGCGGAACGCAGCCTTCGAAGCCGGGCGATCCGATCAAGGGCATTCTCGACGACATCTTCAAGAAGAAGAAGCAGTAACGCGGCGTGACGAGCGGGGCGGGGGCCCACGCTGCTGCGCGGGGCGTGGTGGCACGCTGCTGCGCGGGGCGGGGCGAGGGATGGAGCTCGGGCAGCTTCGGAGGAACCGCCCTTTCGGTGCACTGTCAGAAGCGTCGGGGACCCCC
>VGXK01000162.1 GCA_016873355.1 Phycisphaerae bacterium
AGAGCGGTTCCTCCTCATTCGTAGCGATCTGGCGGGCTGCGACTTCGTGTGGCATCGTCGGGCTCCATCGGCGGATCCTCAAGATCCGCCTGCTTCGCCCTCCTTGCCACACTCGTTTCGCCAACGCCAGCTCGCGACGCCTGAGTCGTCACCGCTCTAGGACGCCGCGAAGATCGGTGCGCAGGTTGCGGCGGCCGCGGCGGCCGCGGCGCTACCATGCACGCCCATGAAGCTGCGGATCAACGGCTCGTCGCGGGAAGTCGATTTCGGCGAGGTCGCCACGGTCGAGGCCCTCGTGCGCATCGTCGCGCCGCGCGGCGTGCCGTGCGCGGTGGAGGTGAATCGGCAGGTGGTCCCGTTCGCGCGCCGCGGCGAGACCGAGCTGCGCGACGGCGACTCGGTGGAGATCGTCACGCTCGTCGGCGGCGGCTAGGCTTGCTCGTCGATGTGCCCCGCCCCCGCCGTTCCGCCGCACGAGGCCGAGGTGAAGCCCGCGGCGCCGCGTGATCCGCACGCCGCCGCGGAGGTTCCGCCGCTGACGATCGGGCCCTTCTCGCTGCGATCGCGCCTGGTGCTCGGCACCGGCAAGTACGCCACGCACGAACTCATGCGCAGCGCGCTCGACGCGAGCGGCGCCGACGCGGTGACCGTGGCGGTCCGCCGCGAGCGCCTCGTCGATTCGACCGGTCGCTCGCTGCTCGACTCGCTCGGCCCCGCGCGCTGCACGATCCTGCCGAACACCGCCGGCTGCTTCAGCGCCGAGGACGCGGTGCGCGTGGCGCGCCTGGGTCGCGAACTGCTCTCGCAGCTCGGCAACGCGGGCGCCGGCTGGGTGAAGCTCGAGGTGCTCGGCGACACGCGCACGCTTCTTCCCGATCCGGTGGGCACGATCGAGGCGTGCCGCGAGCTCGTGGCCGATGGATTCACGGTGCTCTGCTACACGAGCGACGATCCGATCGCGGCGCTGCGCCTGCGCGACGCGGGCGCCGCGTGCGTGATGCCCGCGGGAAGCCCGATCGGCTCCGGGCGCGGCATCGCGAACCCCTCCGCGATCCGCATCATTCTCGAGACGCTCAAGGATCCGGCGCACGGAGGCGATCCCGCGTATCCGGTGATCGTCGACGCGGGCGTCGGCACGCCGAGCGACGTGACGATCGCCATGGAGCTCGGCGCCGACGGCGTGCTGCTCAACACGGGCGTGGCGCTCGCGCGGGATCCGGTGTCGATGGCGCGAGCCATGCGGCTTGCGTGCGACGCGGGCTGGCTCGGATTTCGAGCCGGTCGGATTCCGCGAAGGCTCTACGCGAGCGCGAGCTCGCCCATGTCCGGCACGATCAACGAGATTCCCGGAGAGTGAGTCGCCACGGCGCCGTGCCCGAGCGACGATCGCGGTGAAGCGAACGAGTTCCCCGGCCGTGCTTCAGCCGCTCATCAGCTCGCGAAGGATCGCGAGCCCCTCCTCGAGGTGATCGGGCCGCGTGGCGTAGCTCAGCCGGAAGTGCGTGTCGCGACGGCTGAAGACCTTGCCGGGAATCACGAGCACGCTGCGCTCGATCGCCCGCTCCACGAATTCGGTGCCGCTCATGCCGAGTCGCGGCGGCACTTCCACGAACGCGTAGAACGCCCCCGCCGGCCTCGGCACCGAGGTCACGCCGTCGAACGCGGCCACCACGAGATCTCGCCGGCGCTGATACTCGGCCACGATCGGCGAGAGGTCGCACTCGAATGCGCCGACGAGCGCGTGCTGCGCCGGCGTCGGCGCGCAGACGAAGGTGTACTGCTGGATCTTGGCCATCTCCTGGACGAGTCGGCGAGGACCCGCGGCATAGCCGACGCGCCAGCCCGTGCAGCCGTAGGTCTTGCCGAAGCCGCGAATGAGCAGGCACTGCTCGCCGGCCCGCGCGGGGCTCGGGCAGCGCCCCTGCTCGCGGCCGTCCTCGAAGCAGAAGAGGTCGTAGATCTCGTCGGTGATGAGCAGCACCCGTCGTCGCCGGCAGAGATCGACGAGGTCCAGGATCTCGGCGCCGCTCAGCACGGTGCCGCAGGGATTCGACGGACTGTTCAGGATCAGCGCCTTGGTGCGCTCGGTGATGAGCGGCTCCACGCGCTCGGCGGTCAGACGGAAGTCGGGATAGGTGTCGCAGAGCACCACTCGGCCGCCGGTGAGCGGCCCCAGCTGCGGATAGAGCACGAAGAAGGGATCGCCGGCGATCATCTCGTCGCCGGGATCGAGCAGCGCCATCGCCGCGAGCAGCAGGCCGCCGCTCGTGCCCGAGGTGACGATGCAGCCGAGATCCTCCGACGGCCCTCGCCACCCGATGTCGCGCTCCAGATGGGCCCAGATCGCCTCGAGCAGCGGCGCGATGCCCTGCGTCACCGAATAGCCGGCGCGATTCTCGAGCGCCGCATGCGAAAGCGCGCGGCGAAGCGGCTCCGGCACGGCGAAATCGGGCTGCCCGATCGAGAGATTGATCGGCCGCTCGAGTCGTGCGCCGAGATCGAAGACTCGTCGGATGCCGGAGGCATCCATCGAGCGAGCCCGCGCCGAGAGCAGGTGCTCCACATCGAGCGCGTCCGATTCGTTGCTTGCGCGCGACGAGGAAGGCACCGAGGAGTCACTTCTTCTTGGCGGCGCCCGCGTCCTTCGCCGGCGCGGCCTTGGCGCCCGCGGCTCCGGCGACCGGCGCCTTGGCGCCCGCGGCCGCGGCGACCGGCGCAGCGCCCGGCGCCGCAGCAGTGCCCTCCGCGACTTCGCCCTCGGCCTTCTTGGCCTTCTTGCCGGTCGAGGCCTTGATGCTGCGGACCTTCACGAGTCCGAGCGGCGGGTTCTTCTCGAGATCGAACTTCTCGCTGAGCGAGAGCTTCTCGATGCGCTCCGTGCGCGTGAGCACGTTGCGATGCGAATTGAGAGCGCCGGAGGTGGTCTTCAGACTTGGGTGGATGCTCATGACTATCGGTGGAGTTCGAGGTATGCGTCGTCGAAGTCGCGATTGCCGCGCGCGGCCGTCTTCCATTGCTGGCCGAGCGACTTCACCTTCGACTCCAGCCGACGCACCTGCTCGGAACTGCGAGCGGTGCCGGCGGGAAAGCCGGGAAGGGCAACGACCTTGCGAAACCGGGGATTATCGTCGGGAACGATCGCGGCATCAAGTTGGTGGGAACGCAGGAAGTCGACGAGCTTCGGGGCGTCCGCGGTCGCGGGTCGCGCGATGACCAGGTAGTTGCGTCCGCGTTCGCGGGGATCGGCGGTCGCAGCGCCCGAGGAGGCGGGATTCGAGGCGCCGGCGGCGTTCCCGGGGCCGCCCGAAATCGGCGAGACGGACGGCGCTCCGCCGTTCGTTCCGAGGGCCGCGCCGGCGCCGCCCGCTCCCGTCGCGCCGGCGCCCCCGCCGGGATCCGGGGTGTCGCCGGTCACGCGCGCCTGAAGGGCGCGATCGCTGCTGAACTCCTGGCCTCGCGCGAATCCGGCCCGCTCGCCGCTCGAGCGACCGAACTGGTACGCCACCGCAAGCAGCACGAGCGTGCCGACCGCGAAGAGCCAGAACCAGCCGATCGGTACTCGAACGGTGCGCCGCGCGGACGCGTGACCGCTCTCGGCCGCGCCCGGCGCTGCGCGCGGGCCCGCGCTTCCCGAGGTGCTCGCGGCGCCGAGCAGCTCGTAGAGAACCGGCGTGGCGCCTCGCTTGGACATGCGGGCATGGTACCGCTCGAACGCGGGTCAGTCGCGACGCCCGCGCACGGCGATCACGCTTGCAACCGCGATTCCTCCCGAGTGACTGAGGCTGACGAGCCAGCGGTCGATTCCCATCCGCGCCGCAAGCGCATGCGCCTCGCCCCGGAGGATGAGCTCCGGCCGCCCGATCCACGATGCCACGATCTCGATGTCGGTCCAGGCGATCCCGCCGCGCAGCCCCGTGCCGAGCGCCTTGAGCGCCGCTTCCTTCGCCGCGAAGCGCACGGCGTAGCGCTCCGCGCAGCGCGGCCCGGACGCGTCCGCGAGCGCCTGCTCCGCCGGCGTGTAGACGCGCTGGCGGAAGCGATCGCCGTGCGCCTGGAGCAGCGCCGCGATCCGTTCGATCGCCACCACGTCGATTCCGTGACCGATGATCTCCATGCGGGGCCGAACACTACCCGAGGCCGGCGGCGTTGTTCCATGCGTCGCGCGTGGAGCGCAGCCCGGCGCGAGCATCGGGCCAGCCGCGGGCGTCCGCCACCGGCCGCAGCGTCGCACCGCCGAGCCGAAGCGCCGAGCGCAGGTCCCGGAGCAGATTCATGCCCTCGTCGCCCGCGCGGAACGGTCGGCGCCCGCCGTTCGCGGCGCCGAGCGAAAGACGAATCGCGCCGAGGCCGTCGCCGGCGGAAGCGATCGACTCGGCCACGGAGAGCTCGCGGGGGCGGATCGACGCCAGGTCCAGGCCGACTCGAATCGAGTTCTCCGTCGTCGCGCCCTCGGCGAAGTCGACGAGGAGGACGCCTCGCCGCTCCGCTTCGCGCAGCAGCGCCGCGCGACTGTCGCGCGCCGCGTCGTCGCGCGGCAGCGTGCAGCTCACCGCACAGCGATCGAGGAATTCGGCGAGGCGCAGCGTCTCGAGGAACGCGTCGATTGCGCGCGAGACCTCGGAGGCGGCGCCGAAATGCTCCGCGGGAATCCAGAGGTCGATGCCCGAGACGGCCAGCTCGAGCCGGCGCATGCGCTCGCGTAGGGCGCGGCGGGCCCCGCCGTCGAGTTCGCGCGGACGCATTCCGGGCTGCGACGCCGAGAGTTGCACCGCTTCGAAGCCCTCGCGCCCGAGGAAGTCGAGCCCGGACTCCGGGTCGCCCAGCGGCGCGAGCGTCGCCGAGAGATTCACGCGCACGCGTTCGCTCGCGCCCTGCATGGCGGCCAGCATAGAAGCGTCGATCGTCTACGATCGCTGCATGCAGCGCAGGTCGTCGATCGGCGGCGCCGTTCTCTTCTTCGTCGCCGCCGCGCTCGTCTGCGTGTCGATCGCGGCGCCGGGCGTCGCCGCGATCGGCGCGTTCCGCTCGCTGCCGACGCTCGGCCTGGAACTGCCGGCGTATCGCGCGTACGCGGCGGGCGACTCGGCGGTCATGGGCCGCGTGGCCGCCGGATTCGTGCTCGAAGATCTCTTCCGCGTGACCACCTGGACCTCCACGCTGCTGGCCGTGATCGCGGGCGCGGCGTGGATCGGCATGGCGATCTCGGCGGGCGACGCGGTTCGGCGATGGCCTTCCCGAATCGCCCTCGTGGCGCTGCTCGTGCTGATCGGCGCCGCGGGGCTTGCGAATCTCGAGGAGCCGTCGTTCTCCTCGGCGCTCGCGGAGTACCGGGCCCATGCGCGCGAGGGCCGCCGCGCCGAGGCGGACGACGCGAAGGCTCGCTTCGACGAGATGCATCGGCGCGCCGAGGCGCAGCGCCAGGCGCAGTTCGGCGCCGCGTTGCTGGCGATCGCGTCGGGAGCGGCCG
>VGXK01000163.1 GCA_016873355.1 Phycisphaerae bacterium
TCGCTCGTGCTCTGCCGCTCGTCGCGACCGATCGCCCGCAGCGATCCCGCTTCGGCCGCCCGCGCAAGAATCTCCTCGGCGGTCACCAGCAGCGTCGCATCCCAGCGCCGACCGGAGTCGAGCGGCATGTACTCGATGAATCGCATCTCGAATCCGAGCCGCCGCGACAGCGCCGCGAGCGCCGGCACCTCCTCCTCGTTGCGGCCGCGCATGACGACCGCGTTCACCTTCACCGGCGACAGTCCGAGCTCGATCGCCGTCTCGATCGCCTCGATCACGGTCGACACCGGCACGCGCGAGCGCGTGATGCGCTCGAAGCCGCGCTCACTCACCGCATCGAGCGAGAAGGTGAGCCGGCGCAGGCCGGCGTCGCGCCAGCGTCGCATCGAATCGCGCGACGCGAGCGCGCCGTTCGTGGTCATCGAGAGATCCCGAAGCGGAAGCGACGAAAGCGATCGCAGGATTCGCTCGAGCTCCGGGTGGAGCGTCGGCTCGCCGCCGGTCACGCGAATGCGGTCGATGCCGAGATCGACGCAGACCTCCGCAAGCAGCAGCATCTCGTCGACCGACAGCAGCGTGCGCGGCGGCGCGAAGCGAACGCCCGGGTCGAGGCAGTAGACGCAGCGGAAGTTGCAGCGATCGGTGATCGAGAGGCGCAGGTCGGTGATCACCCGACCATGCGAATCGACGAGTCGTTCCCTCGCGGGCGCCGCCGGGAGCGCCGAATCGGCGGTGGGTGCGTCGACGGCGAGCGTGCGCCGGCCGTTCGCCGGCGTGCGAGGCGCTCGCCGCGCCGGCGCGGGCGATTCGCCGCAACCGTCGCCGACGCTCGAGAGAAGCGGCAGCCCGATCGTGCGCTTGAGCGTTCCCGCGCCGCCGTCGCACCACTCGGTCATGGAGCGACAGCGTAGCCGCGCGAGGGCGCCGTCGTTCCGACGGGCACGCCGAGCGCCTCGCACATCGTGCGTCCGATTTCGGCGGGACTGTCCGCCACGCGCACGCCGCAGGCCCGCAGAGCGTCGATCTTGGCCTGCGCCGTGTCGGACGCGCCGCCGATGATGGCGCCGGCGTGGCCCATGCGCTTCCCCTTCGGCGCGGTGCGCCCGGCGATGAACGCGGCCACCGGCTTCCGCATGCGGTCGCGGATCCACTCGCCGGCCAGGATCTCGTCGTTGCCGCCGATCTCGCCGATGAGCACCACGCCGTCGGTCTCCTGATCGGCGTTGAACATCTCGAGCACGTCGATGAATCCGAGTCCGCGCACCGGATCGCCGCCGATTCCCACGCAGGTGCTCTGCCCGATGCCGAGTTCCGAGCACTGCCACACCGCCTCGTAGGTGAGCGTGCCGGAACGGCTCACGATGCCGACCGCCTTTCCGCTCGAGGCGTCCAGTCGGTGCGTGTGGATGTAGCCCGGCATGATGCCGATCTTGCAGCCGCCGGCGAACTTCGCAGCGGCGCCGCGACCGTCGCCCGCGCGTCGCCCGGGCGAGATCACCCCCGGACAATTCGGGCCGATCAGGCGCACGAGCGGATACGCGCGATCGAGCGTGGCGCGGGTGCGAATCATGTCCTGCACGGGCACGCCTTCGGTGATCGCGCAGATCACGGAGATTCCCGCGTCGGCGGCTTCGAGCATCGCGTCGGCGGCGCCGGCGGGAGGCACGAAGATCATGGTGGCGCCGGCGCCGGTCTCGCGCACGGCCTGGCGCACCGTGTCGAAGACGGGAAGACCGTTCGCGTCCTTCGTGCCGCCCTTGCCGGGCGTCGTTCCGCCGACGAGCTTCGTGCCGTACTCGAGACAGCCGCGCGTGTGCACGGCGCCCGTGGCGCCCGTGATCCCCTGGCAGATCACGCGCGTGTTGCCGTCGACGAGGATCGACATGGGGCGGAGAGAATAGCACTTCCGCTACGATCCGCACCCATGCGCGACGACGACGCGGCGCCCGCGACGGAGAGCGAATCGTCATCGCGCGGACTCACCTACGCGCAATCGGGCGTCGACATCGACGCGGGCGACGAGGTCGTCGACCTCATCAAGCCGATCCTGCGGCGCACGCACGGGCCGCGCGTGATCGGACGGCACGGCGCGTTCGCCGGCATGTTCCGACTCGACTGGAACGAGAAGCTCTTCAAGCGCAATTACCGAGAGCCCGTGCTCGTGGCGTGCACCGACGGCGTCGGCACCAAGGTGCTGCTCGCGGTGGAGCGCAGCACGTTCCACACCGTCGGCATCGATTGCGTGGCGATGAACGTGAACGACCTGATCGTGCAAGGCGCCGAGCCGCTCTTCTTCCTTGATTACCTCGGATTGAGCCGCGTGAAGCCGAAGGAGACGGCGTCGATGATCGAAGGCGTCGCGCGAGGCTGCGAGATCGCCGGATGCGCGCTGATCGGCGGCGAGTGCGCCGAGATGCCGGACATCTACAAGCCCGGCGACTTCGACATCGCGGGATTCGCGGTGGGCGTCGTCGAGCTCGATCGCGCCATGGACGCCACGCGCGTTCGCAAGGGCGATGTGGTGATCGGCCTCGCGTCGAGCGGCATTCACAGCAACGGATATTCGCTCGTGCGCCGAATCGTGAAGGACGCGAGGCTCAACCTCGACGAGCGCTACGAGGAGCTCGCGGGTTCGCCCGTGTCGTGGATCGAGACGGCTTCGGTCGAGGGTCCGGACGGTCCGCGCAGCGCTCCGCGCCTGATCGACGTGCTGCTCGAGCCGACGCGCATCTACGCCAAGCCGATCGTGCGTCTGCTCAAGAGCTACAAGCGCAAGAAGGTGATCTCGGGAATGGCGCACATCACCGGCGGCGGCATTCCCGGCAATCTCTGCCGCGCGCTCGGCGAGCAGTTCGACGCGATCGTCGATCGCGCGTCATGGGCGGTGCCGCCGATCTTCCGGTTCCTTCAGCGGCACGGCGGCGTGGCGGAAGAGGAGATGTGGCGCGTCTTCAACATGGGCATCGGGTACATGCTCGTGGTGCGGCCGAACTTCGTCGACGGCGTGCTTCGCAAGCTGCGCAAGTACGGCGAGAACGCCTTCGTCTGCGGAAGCGTGGAGAAGGGTTCCGGCCAGGTGCGCATCGTGTAAGCGCGCGGCTCGGGTCGATCGATCGAGAGCGGCGGGTGCGGATTTCCGCCCCAGAAGCATCCGAGTGAACGCGGTGAATCCAGGGTTGGTCGTGACGGACCCGACGCAGGCGACGCACATGCTCGGCGGCGACCTACAGAAGTGGGTGGAGGAACCCACGCCGCTGAAGCGAATTGGCGTGCTGGAAGACGCGGCTGCGGCGGTCGTCTTCCTGGCGTCACCGCACCGGCTGCAACCCGTCAATCGCCGCGCCAGTTGCGGCGCGACTTCTTGTCGCTCTCGCGCTTCTTCGACTCGAGCCGGCGCTCCTTGCTGCCGCGAGTCGGCTTCGTCCTGCGCCGGATCTTCGGCGGCGTGGCGGCCTGAAGCACGACGGCGCGCAAGCGACGCAGCGCCGCTTCGCGATTGTCGATCTGCGAGCGCGATTCGTCGGCCTGGATGACGAGATCGGTGCCCTGCGCGAGCCACGACGACGCGATCGAGCGAAGTCGCTCGCGCGCGGCGTCGTCGAGACCGCCGAGATCGTCGAGTCGCACGCGAAGCGTCGCCTTGGTGCTCGTCTTGTTGACATGCTGACCGCCGGGACCCGACGAGCGACTGAACGACCAGTCGAGTCTCGATGGCAGAATCCATGCGCCGCGTCCGAGTTCGAGCGCGCCGTGCGGCGGCTCGGGGCGCGGCGCGCGATGCGGCTGGCCGAGCGGCGACTGCGCTCGCGGAGCGCGATTCGGTTCCGGGTGCGGAGGATGTCGCGGCGCCGACGACATGCGCGGGTACGGTACCCTTCGCGCATGCGAAGCGTCACGAGCATTGCGACGGCGTTGATCGGCGCGGTGGCGACCGCCGGCGCCGCGAACGGACAAGGAGGAAGCGCGGCGCCCGATCCGGCCGGCGGCGCGCCGAGCCGTACGACGGGAGTTTCGGCGCACGAATCGACCGACGGCGCAGCGAAGACGGGAACATCGAACGAGCCCGCCGTGATTCCCGGCGAGCGGCCGTGGGATCAATTCCATCTCGATCTCACCGCGGGACTCTGGCTGCCGCGCGTCACCGGCTGGGTGATGACCGACGACAGCAGCATCAAGTACGACCTTCCCGACGATCTCGGCCTCTCGTCGTTGGAGCCGTCGTTCGCCGGCGACATCGAGCTGCGCTGGCGCGCCTGGCACTTGCGCGTGGGCGGCAGCCAGTTCTCCACCAGCGGCGGCAACGCGTCCACCTACGGCAATTCGCTCGGCGGCGTGGTCGTGGCGCCGGGAGATCCCACCGCGTCGCGACTCACGATGTGGAACGTCGGCGCCGACTTCGGCGTCGATCTCTGGCGGCCGCTCGCGGATCAGCCGTTTCCGCTCGGCGAGACGACGACCTGGGCGCTCGAGCACAACACGCGGCCGGGCGGCGGGTACATCGCGGATCTGAGGCTCAACGCGTTCGTCGGCGCGCGCGTGATCGGCACGAATCTCGACTTCACGGATTTGCGCACCGCGCAATCGGCTTCGATCGACGAGACCTGGACGGCGGTGTACGTCGGCGGTCGCGTCGACGTCGACATCTGGCTGCGAGATCTCTTTCCACTGCTCGAGCGCATGAGCGTGGAGGCGGGCGGATCCTTCGGCGCGCTCTACCCGGGCTCCGGCGACATGTTCACGGTGCAGGCGGGCGTGACGCTCTATCCGTGCGACAACTTCGGCGTGCAGATCGGGTATCGGCTGCTCAAGATCGAGGGCGACGGCGGCGGGCAGCAGTTGCACGCGAACTTCGCGGGCCTCTTCGTCGGCGGCGTGCTCCATTTCTGAGAGCCCCCGATCGGTCGGTCGAGCGGGAGCATTCGACATGACGCGTCGATTCGCACGACGAGCGCTTGCGGCGACTCGCGGCGGCGCCTAGGAATGGTCTCCATGTCCAAGCGGCGCGGAAGCCGAAGCAAGCATCGGTCGCAGACGATCACGAATCCGTCGCCGAAGCGATCGACGAACGACACGCTGCCACCGAAGAAGGGCAAGCTCGCTCGCGCACGCCTGCGGCACTTCTTCTTCACGGTGGCGCCCGATCGGCTGATGCGAGGCTTGCTGAAGCGACGGCACCTGCTGTGCCCGATTCAACTGCGCGAGATCACGCTTCACGTGCCGAGCTGGCCGGAGCGCTGGGAGGGCGTGCGGATCGCGCACCTGAGCGACATCCATCTCGGCGATCTCATGCCGATCGAGAAGGCGCTCGAGCTCGTCGATCGCGTGGCGAAGGCCAGGCCCGACATGCTTGCCTGCACCGGTGACGTCGTCGATCTCGACTGGCACGGCGCGGAGCCGCTGCTGGAAGCGATGGGCAGCGTGCCCGCGTCGCTCGGACGCTTCCTGGTGCTCGGCAATCACGA
>VGXK01000164.1 GCA_016873355.1 Phycisphaerae bacterium
CGAAGCAGGCGGATCTTGAGGATCCGCCGATGGAGCCCGACGATGCCACACGAAGTCGCAGCCCGCCAGATCGCTACGAATGAGGAGGAACCGCTCTAACATCCGTCCCGCATGGCGCTCGACGAGAGCCTCTCCCGGGAGCTTCCGAAGGCCCGCGCGTGGTCGACGCTCGCCGCCGTGCTCGCGATCCTCTTCGTCACTGCGTTCCAGTTGCTCGAAGTCGAGCTGGGTCGCCTCGAGGAGCGAGCGCCCGAGGGTCCGGTTCCGGTCGGTCGGGTCGACCTCCAGGTGGAGATCCTGTCGCGCATGCGCGCGGCGGCGAGTTCGTTCGGCAACGACAGCTCGCAGGCGATGGCGCCGATCGCCGAGGCGACCGAACCGTGGCGCCAAGGATCGATCTCGCAGCGCCTGGCGCGGGCGATCGTGCTGGCCACCTGCGAGGACCATGAGGCGGCGATCGAGCAGTTCACCGAGGCCGCCGAAGCGGCGAAGGCGGATCCCGAGGTCGAAGCGAAGGCCGCACCGCTGCTGCGCGTGACCGCATCGCTGCTTCGAGGCGGCGGCGTAGGCGGGACGGCTCGTGAAGGCGCCGCGACGGTCGCGGAGCGCATTCCGGTCGCCGCGTGGCCTCCGCCCGGCGACGACGACGAGCTCGAAGCGGAGCAGCGGCTCGGCTTCGTGTTGACGCTCGGGCGCGCCGAGCTTGTCGGGAACGCATCGGCCCAGTCGACCGTGCGCGGGGTCGGCGCGACGGTCGGCGTGGCGCTCGTGCTCTTCATGCTCTGGATCGGTGCGGCGCTGCTCGGCGGATTCGCGGCCCTCGTGACGCTGATCACGATGGCCTTGATCGGGTCGCTGCGCCTGCGAACGGGGCCCGGCGTGCCGGCGAGCGCGGTGCTGCTCGAAGTCTTCGCGATCTTCATGTCGCTCTTCCTGATCGCGTCCTCTGGGCTCGCGGCCGTGGTCGAGCACTTCGATCCGCTGCGCGAGTTCGTGCACGAACATCGAACGGCGTCGATCGGCGTCCACCTCGTCGTCGAGATCGGCGCGGCGTGGCTCGCGCTAGCGTGGTGGCGATGGCGCGGGGGATCGTGGCGATCGCTGCGAGCGCTCGCCGGGCTCGATCTTCGCGCCGGCTTCTGGCGCACGACGGGAATCGGCTTCGTCGGATATGCGCTGGCGCTCGTGCTCGGACTCGGCGGCCTGATCGTGAGCCTGCTGCTGGCGGCGATGGTCGGGGAGGAGCGCCTCGGCGATCCGAAGCACCCGATCCACGAGGTGATCCTGGGCGACGACGCCGGCGCCGCGTGGATGGTGCTCGCACTCGGCGTGATCGTCGCGCCGATTCTCGAGGAGATCTTCTTCCGAGGCGCTCTCTACCGGGGACTGCGGGATCGACTCGGATCGCGAGGGGCGGCGCTCGTCGCCGGTTCGCTCGGCGCCGTGATCGTCTCGAGCTCGATCTTCGCGATCATCCACCCGCAGGGCGTGCTCTTCGCCCCGATCCTGGCGGGCCTGGGCGCCGGCTTCTGCCTGGTGCGCGAATGGAGCGGCAGCGTGGCGCCGGGCATCCTGGCGCATGCGCTCAACAACGGCATCATGCTCGGATTCGTGATCGTGCTGACGAACTGAACGCGCGCCGCGCGGGAACGCGATCGTCCGCGCGGCGATCGCTCGACCGTGCGGCGCGGCCGCCGCCGGTCCGTCACTGCAGTTCGACGGTCCAGTAGGCCTCGTCGAGGAACGCCTTCCAGCTCTGGTAGCGCGGGCTGCCGAGCCGAAGCGTGATCGCGGGATTGCGGCGAGGGCGCACGGGCGCGCGAATGAGGCGCATGCCCGCGCCGAGCGGCGTGCGGCCGCCCTTGCGCGCGTTGCACTTCACGCAGGCGCAGACCAGGTTCGTCCACGAGTTGTCGCCGCCGTGCACGCGGGGCGTGACATGGTCGAGCGTCAGCTCGCGCGTCGAGAAGTGCTTGCCGCAGTACTGGCAGCGATTTCCGTCGCGTGCGTAGATGTTGCGGCGATTCAGCTTGACCGTCTCCTGGGGAATGCGGTCGTAGCCGAGCAGGCGGATGATCTTGGGCACCGCGATCACGAGCCGCGTGGTGAAGACCCAGTCGTGCAACTCGAGCTCGTAGGTGCGCTGGAACTCCGCCACCTCCTGCCAGCTGTCGAAGGTGTAGTTGACGTAGTTGCCGTCCTCGACGGCGATGATCTCGGCCACGCCCTTCAGGAGCATGTTGAACGCGCGCCGCGCCTCGATGACGCGGATCGCGTTGTAGAGCCGATTGAGTACGAGGACCCTGGCGTCGAGCGCGGTCGCGGTCGGCGTCATCCTGCCGATCACCTCCATGTCCCGCCGTCGGGACGGGACGAGTGTAGCCGACGCTAGCATGAAGGCATGATGCGATCGATGATTGGACTCGTGGTTGCGCTCGGAGCGCTCGCGCCGAGCGCCGGCTTCCGATCCGACGACCGTTCCGCGGACGCTCGCCCGGACGATGCGTCCGGTCGACTCCGCGCAAACGCGCCTCCCGCCGAGTCCGGCTCGAAGAGCCCGCTCGACGGATGGGTCGTGGTGAACGGCCTGCCCTCCACCTGGCGCGCCGACGGCGACGAGATCGTCTGCACCGGCGTGCCGAACGGCATGCTCCGAAGCGCGAAGTCCTACGGCGACTTCACGCTCGAGCTCGAGTGGAATCACGCGAAGCCCGACGGCAACGCCGGCATCTTCGTCTGGGCCGACCCGATCCCCGCGCGCGGCGGCGCGTTTCCGCGATCGATCGAGGCGCAGGTGATGCTCACCGACGACGTGAAGGACGATCAGGGGCGCCTGCTCTACACCGGTCACGGCGATCTCTTCTCGATTCACGGCGCCCGATGCGAACCGGTGCGGCCGCATCCGGCGGGCTGGCAGCGCTGCCTGCCGAGCGCCCGCCGAACGAAGGGCGCCGGCGAGTGGAACCACTACCGCGTCGAAGGCCGCGACGGAACGCTCACGCTCGCGGTGAACGGCGAAGTCGTCTCGGAGGTCCGCAACTGCGAGCCGCGTCGCGGTTACCTCTGCCTCGAATCGGAGGGAAGCGAGGTCCGCTTCCGCAACATCCGCATCACGGAGCCGTCGACGGGCGCGTCGGACGGTTCGGCGTCGCAGGACACTTCCGGTCCGTGGCTCACGATGCTCGATCCGCTGCTGCTTCGCTGGCGCGCCGACGACGCGAACGTCGACGGAGTGTCCTGGACCACCGACGGCACGCTGCTTCGCTTCGACGGCAAGGGCGGCAATCTCTGGATGCGCGGAAGCGTGGCCGACTTCGATCTCGTGGTCGACTGGCGCTGGACGAAGGAGCACCAGGGCCTCATGCCGCGACCCGTGATCCTTCCCGACGGCACCGAGGCGAAGAACGAGGACGGATCGCCGAAGACCGTCGAGGTCGAGGAGCGTGACGGCGGCATCTTCGTGCGCGGCAGCACGAAGGCGCAGGTGAACATGTGGGCGTGGACCGTGGGAAGCGGCGAGATCTACGGATATCGAACCGATCCGAGGTCCTCGTCGGAGGTCCGCGCCGCGTGCACGCCGAAGTCGGCGGCGGATCGACCGGTCGGGGAGTGGAATCGCTTCGAGATCTCGATGCGCGGCAAGCGACTCTCCGTGACGCTCAACGGCGTGCTCGTGATCGACGCCGTCGAGCTTGCGGGAGTTCCGAAGCGGGGACCGGTCGGGCTGCAGAGCCACGGTTGTCCCATGGAGTTCATGAACATCTACCTGCGTCCGGTCGGGGGCGGGGAGTCGGGGATTCCGGATTGGTCGCCGGGAAGCGAATCGCGTTGAGAATCGCGCTCGAGAGGGCCTTCGGCAGTTCGTCGGGAATGGGCTGATCCTCGGCGCCGATGGCGGCGCGCCCCATGCGGATCGAGTCCTCGTAGGTGCGAAGGTAGTCGCGGCAATGGCGGCAGTTCGACAGGTGCCGCTCGAAGGTCGCCCGCCGCTCCGGCGCGATTGCGCCGGTGCGGTAGTCGTCCAGGAACTCGACGAATTCGCGGCAGGTGAGATCGTTCATCGGGGCAGTTCCTCCTCGAGCAGCTGGCGCAGCGCCTGCCGCGCGCGGTGAAGTCGAACCTTGACGGCGCCGCCGGTGCAACCCATCAGCTCGGCGGTTTCGCGCGTCTCGAGTTCCTCGATGTCGCGCAGCAGAAGCACGGTGCGATGATCCTCCGGCAGCCGGTCGATGAGTCGCCGCACGAGCGCGCGGGTCTCCGCGCGCTCGAGCCGCGTGTCGGCCGACTCGCTCCAGGCCTCCCGAAGCACCACGCGATGACCGGTCGAGTCGAAGGTCGGAAGCATCGCGTCGATCGCCACCTCGGGTCGTCGCCGACGCGCCCGAAGCCGCATGAGCGCGGCGTTGATCGCGATGCGATGGAGCCAGGTGCCGAGTCGCGACGAGCCCTCGAAGGAAGGCAGCGCGCGATGAGCGCTCGTGAAGGCGTCCTGCAGCGCGTCGTGCGCCTCGTGCTCGTCGCGGAGCAGTCGACGCACGACCGCCAGCAGCCTCGGTCCGTGGCGGTCGACGAGCCTCGCGAACGCGTCGTGGTCGCCGGCGCGAAGCGCGGGAAGATCGCGCTCGTCGAGCGCCGCCTCCGGAACGGTGAATGGAACGGACGACATGATCGATGAACGAGCCTACGGGAGCGTCGAGCGAGGTCGTGCCGCGAACGCCGGGCGAGCGGGCGGCCCGGGCACACTGGGCCGCTCAGCGCAACGGAGCGCTCGTGAAGTTCACGCCGAAGCGATGGCACCAGATGCAGACCGTTCGGTGCTTCTCGAGGTCGAGGTCGGCCGGCAGCTCGTAGTTCTGGTCGCCGCGGTTGCCCTTGAGCTTCGCAAGGATCGTGTATCCCGCCTTCGTCACCGCGTCCGAATCGTTCGCTTCGGGCGCCGCCACGAGCAGCACGCGCAGATCGGGTCCGTTGCTCGTCTCGAAGTCGGTGAGCCGGAGCATGCGCCGGCCGGCGTCGAGTTCGTAGATCGTGGCGACGCCCACGCCGTCGTGCGCGCCGGCGCGGAACGTTCCGCTCAACAGCGCCTTCGCCTCGACGAGCGGCATCGTCTCCGGCATGGGCGCGCCGCTCGGAACCTGCGTTTCCGCCCTGGTGTTCGTGGCGGGGCGCACGACGGCGGCGGGAAAGTCCTCGTTCACGGTCCGGTCGATGAAGAGAAGTTCGGGACGAAAGAGGGCCCAGCCCGCGGCGAGCGCGACGGCGCCCGCGGCGACGGCGGCGATCGAAAGGCGCTTCGTCAAGGTGTTGCTCCGGGCGTCCGTGGGTGCGATGGCCGGCGGTCGACGAGGATCCGCGCGGGGACGACCCTTGGATGCCGCGGGCGCCGATCGGTTACGCA
>VGXK01000165.1 GCA_016873355.1 Phycisphaerae bacterium
AGGCCGCGGATGCGGACGGCGCGGCGCAGGTCGCAGGGCAGGCGCTGCCGGTGGTGCGCGTGGAGCGCGACGATCAGCGCATCGCGTCGTCGTGTCGACTGGAGTTTCCGGGGACGCCGATCATCGACGTCAACGGCGACGGCGCGATCCACATCGTGGGCAACGATCTCGTCGTGGATCTCGGCGGCGGCACGCTGAACGGCCGCGCCGAAGGCACGCTTCCGTGGGATCGAAGCGGGCTCGGCATCGTGGTGCAGGGTCGCGGCGTCACGCTTCGCAACGGTGCGGTGCGCGGATTCCAGGTCGGCGTGCTCGCGACGGCGTGCGATGGATTCACGGCCGAGGACCTCGATCTCTCCGGCAACTGGGGCGCGAAGCTCCTGAGCACGAGCGCGGCCGAGGACAACGCCGATTGGCTCTGGCCGCACAACAACGACAAGCAGGAGTGGCGCACGCGATACGGCGCCGCGCTCTGCATCGAGCGATCGAAGGGCGTGACGGTGCGGCGCGTGAAGGCCGTCGGCCAGGGCGCGCAGAACGGCATCATGCTCGATCGCGTCGACGACTCGAAGATCTACGACAACGACTGCTCGTTCCTGACCGGCTGGGGACTCGCCATGTGGCGCTCGAGCCGCAACGTGATCTCGCGCAACGCCTTCGATTTCTGCGTGCGAGGCTACAGCCATGGCGTCTACAACCGCGGCCAGGACTCGGCGGGCATTCTCATGTTCGAGCAGTGCTCGGAGAACTTGATCGCGCTCAACTCGGTCACGCACGGCGGCGACGGCATCTTCATCTTCGCGGGCAACGAAGCGCTGGGCGAGGATCTGCCGGAGGGGACGAGCGCCGACGATCCGCGCGCGGTCTCGTGCAAGGGCCGCGGGTGCAATGGAAACGTGATCACGGACAACGACTGTTCGCATGCCGTCGCGCACGGCATCGAACTCACGTTCTCGTTCGACAATCTCATCGCGCGCAACGGGCTCGCGAACTGCGGCATCACCGGAATCTGGGGCGGCTACTCGCGCGGCACGGACATCGTGATGAACGTCTTCGATCGCAACGGAGTCGACGCAGCGAATCCCGGCGAGCAGGCCGGGATCAGCTGCGAGCACGCGGGCGATCTGCTGATCTTCGGAAACGAGTTCCGCAATCAGGGGGTCGCCGTCAAGCTCTGGTGGGACGAGGATCCGAGTCTGCTTCGCAAGGCCTGGGCGCTCTCGAACGGCGCCGAGTGTCGCGGCAATGTGGTCGCCGGGAATCGCTTCGTCGACTGCGGCACCGCGATCCAGTTGCGGCGCTGCGAGGGGACGAAGATCGGAAGGAACGATCTCGAGCAGAGCACGCGCGAGGTCGACTTCGATCCATCGAGTGCACCGAGGTACGATCGGCCCCCGTTGGAGGCCACTGGCCGCCGAATGCCGACCGATTCGGAGCAGCGCTTCGCCGTCGCCGGGCAACGCAATGCGAAGCAGCTCGAGAGAGTCCTCGGCGAGCGAACCCCGATCGGCGCGCGAGCGGCGCGCGGCGGTCGAGAGGCGATCATCATCACGCCGGAGGGTCCGTACGACTGGTCGCGCCCCATGCTCGTGCTCGATGCGCCGCGCCGAGGCGACGGCGCGCATCATTGGCGACTGCTCGGCGACGCCGAGGTGCGCGGCACGCAGGTGCAGGGTCGCGCAAGCCTCGACCCGAACGCGAGCGATCTGAAGCGGTCGTTCAAGGTTTACGGCACACCGGGCTTCGTGTCGCCGTATCGACTGCTCGTGTCGCTCGAAGGCCGCAAGGAAGCGCTCGTCGGTGAAGGCGTGATCGTGAACTCGCCGTGGAGCGCCCGCTTCTTCTCATGGACGAAGGATCCGCGCGAGGATCTTGACGGTTGGCGGCGCGAATCCGAGCAAGGCGTTACCGTCGACATTCCCGCAATGGATCTGCGCTACGGAAGCGATGGCCCGTCGCAGATCGTGGCGGACGAGAAGGTGCGCGCCGCGTCGCTTCCGAAGGAGCGATTCGGCATGATCGCGACGACGCGGCTCACCTTCCCCGCCGGACGCTGGCGGCTCCGTCTCATGAGCGACGACGGCGTGCGCCTGAAGGCCGACGGCGTCACGCTCGTCGATCGCTGGAACTGGCACGCTCCGACGGAGGATCTCGCGGAGATCGCCACCGATCGTCCGCGCGAAATCGAGCTCGAGATCGAGCACTTCGAGCTCGACGGACACTCCGTGCTCACACTCGAGATCGAATCGATTCCCGGTCCGCTTCCCGTTCCGACGCCGAACTGACCAACGACGCATGCGCTGCCCCGCCTGCAACGAGGACGACGACAAGGTGATCGACAGCCGCTCGGTCGAAGGCGGCGATTCCATCCGTCGTCGCCGCGAATGCACCCGCTGCGGCCGCCGCTTCACCACCTACGAGCGACTGGAGACGCAGGCGCGGCTCATGGTCATCAAGAAGGACGGCTCGCGCACGCCCTTCGACGCAGGCAAGATCCTCACCGGCCTCCGCGCCGCGTGCGGCAAGCGGCCGATCTCGGAAGCGAACAAGGAGGCGCTCGTGCACTCGGTCGATCGCGAGATCCATCGCGACTTCGATCGCGAGGTGCCGAGCGCCGAAGTCGGCCGCCGCGTCGCCGCGCGCCTGCGGGATCTCGACCCGATCGCGTACATCCGCTTCGCGAGCGAACACCTCGAGTTCACTTCGCTCGAGGAACTGACGAACGAGGTGGCGGAGCTGCAGGCCAGGCCCCCGCCGCTCCGCAATCAGGTTCCGCTCTTCGACGAGCCCAAGAGCTGAGTCGACGCGCTCGCGCTCCGTCGCGCCGGTCGCGCGCCATGGACCGCTCGGCATGCCGTCGTTGCGAGCCGCTCGCACGACCATCGCTCGCGCGAACCGCGTTACCCTGCCCGCCATGTCGCGCGAACGGCGTTCGGCGGGTTCAGGCCAGAACCGGCGGCGGCGCCGTGCATGGCTGCCGATCGCCACCGTCGTCATGATCGGCGCGTTCGTCGGTCTCGGCGCGTTCACCTTCGGCTACGGCAAGGGCGCCGCGTACCTGTCGAACGATCCCGCCGCCTGCGCCAACTGCCATGTCATGCAGAGCGCCTTCGACTCGTGGCAGCACTCGGGTCATCACCATGTGGCCACCTGCAACGACTGCCATCTCGCGCCGCATCCGATCGGCAAGTGGATCGTGAAGGCCGACAACGGCTTCTTCCATTCGCTCGCCTTCACCACCGGCAACTTCCACGAGCCGATCCAGATCAAGCCGCGCAATCGCCGCGTCACCCAGGACGCGTGCGTTCATTGCCACAGGGACTTCGTTCACGAGATGCTGCCCGCCACCCGCGGCGGAGACATGCTCGACTGCATTCACTGTCATCGGGATGTGGGACATGCACAGAGATAGACGGAATCGTCGCGGCCGCGCGCTCCTGGTGGTGCTCGTCTTCCTGGTGGCGTGCCTCGCCACGGCCGGCGTCACCTGGACGCTCGTCACCATGTTCGAGCGCCGGCAGGAAGCGAAACAGCCGTACCTGCGCGTCGTCGAACTCAATGAGACGAACACGGATCCCGCGCCCTGGGGCGCCAACTGGCCGCACCAGTTCGAGCAGTACAGGGCGACGGCGGGCGATCGCTTCCATGGCGGCTCCTCCGCCCTTCCCGACAGCAAGCTCGACGCGCATCCGTGGCTCAAGCGTCTCTACGACGGCTACGCCTTCAGCATCGACTACCGCAAGGCGCGCGGGCACGCGTACATGCTCTACGACCAGGTGGTCACGGAGCGCGTGAACAAGAAGCCGCAGTCGGGCGCGTGTCTGCATTGCCACGCGTCGACGACGGTGCTCTACCGATCGGTCGGTCTTGCGGACATGGGCAAGCCCAGCGACGCCGCGGCGCTGGCGCGCGAGTTCGACATGCCGGCGGTGCGGCGCGGCTTCGAGGTGCTCAGCACGAAGCCGTATCACGAAGTGCTCGAGCTGCTCACGCAGATGCCCGACGGCACGGCGCCGGGATCGGGGACGCAGACCTTCGAGTCGCCCCCCGTCGGCGGCTTCGACCCGCAGAAGATGCCCGAGGGGCACTTCGAGATGAGCGAAGCGCATCCGGTGAGCTGCATCGATTGCCACGATCCGGCCACGATGGGGCTGCGCATCACGCGACCGGGATTCATGCAGGGCATCGCGGCGCTCGCAGCCAGCGACGACGAGTATCCGCAGTTCCCGAGCATCGCCAAGTGGCGGCGCGGCGATCGTTCGAAGCCGTACGACCCGACGGAGCTTGCGTCGCGGCACGAGATGCGCTCCTTCGTCTGCGCGCAGTGCCATGTGGAGTACTACTGCGCGTCGAAGGACGTGCTTGTGTTCCCGTGGGCGAACGGCCTCAAGGTGGAACAGATCGAGCAGTTCTGGGAGGAGAAGAAGTTTCCCGGCGATTCGCCGTTCTTCGACTACCTGCACGGCGAGACGGGCGCGCCGCTCTTCAAGGCGCAGCATCCGGAGTTCGAACTCTGGTCGCAGGGCGTGCACTCGCGCGCGGGCGTGAGCTGCGCGGATTGCCACATGCCGTACGAGCGCGTGGGCGGAATGAAGCTCAGCAACCACAAGGTGCAGAGCCCGCTCGAGAACCTGAACAACGCGTGCCAGGGTTGCCACAAGGTTTCGGAAGAAGACCTGCGCTACCGCGTGGCCGTCACGCAGCGCCGAACCGAGGTGCTGCTGGAGCAGGCGGCCGCCGCCATGACCGACATGCTCGACGCGATCCGTCAGGCGAAGGAGTGCGGCGCGACGACCGACGAGCTCGCCGCGATCCACCCGTTGCAGCGAAAGGCGATGTGGCGCCTCGACTTCATCTCGAGCGAGAATTCCCACGGCTTCCACGCGGCGCAGGAGTCGGCGCGGATCCTGGCCGAGTCGATCGACTACAGCCGCCGCGCACAGGCCGCCGCCCTCAAGCTCTGCGCGAAGAACTGAGGCTGGGACTCGGAGAGCTCAATGGTGTGTCCCGGGTGCGACCCCGTCGATCCCGCAAGTCGATCGTCCGGCGACGACGACGACGCGAACTCACCCGCCCTGCGCGGCGGGCAGTGAGGCGACGGCGCTCACGGTCGTGGACGCGGCCTGAGTCGGACCCTGCGGCAGCGTGAGCGCCTGCATGAGCGAGTGCGACTTCTTGCCGTAGTTCGGGTTCGCGCAGCCGGTGGCGGTGCAGGTGGCACACGTGCATCCCGACATGACGAGCGACGCGGCGATTGCCGCCACGCACGCGATCCCGGCTCGAGCTGCGGGCGCGAGTCGATGCAATCGATCCGTTCGAATGGTTCGAGCATTGCTGCGACGGAAGTCCGTGTCGGTGCTCATGAGCGCCTCCTGCGACTCGG
>VGXK01000166.1 GCA_016873355.1 Phycisphaerae bacterium
CCTGCGCCGCGTTGCTGCTCGTGCAGCACGCGCCGCCGCGCTCTCCGACGAACGCCTTCACCGCGGCGCTCGAGTTCACGTAGGTGACCGGAATCACGCGCACGGACTCGTCGCCGATCGCGTCGTGAATCTCGTCCCAAGCGGTGATCGCGTCCTCGTAGTCGGCCATGTCCGCCATGCTGCATCCGGCGGAGAGATCGGGCAGGATCACGCGCACCGACTCGTCGGTAAGCATGTCGGCCGTCTCCGCCATGAAATGCACGCCGCAGAAGACGATGAACTGCGTGCCGCGCTTCGGCGCTTCGGCGGCGGCGAGCTGACTCAGCTTCAGGCTGTCGCCGGTGAGATCGGCGTGACGAATGACATCGTCCTGCTGATAGTGGTGGCCGAGGATCAGCAGCCGGTTCCCGAGCTCGCGCCGCCGCGCGGCGATCGCGTCGCCGAGCGAATCGTCGCTCATCGTCAGGTACTTCTCGGGGAGCGAGGGTTGCCAGAGCATGGAGTCGGCAGTCGATCGATCCGCTCGCGCCCGGTCGGCGCGGGCTTCAATCCTAGGTGGTCGACGGCGGTGCCGGAACGGCTCGAGTGCCACCTGCGGCACGCGCGCACGAACCGCTCAGGAAGACGGGGTTCTGCGTTTCCTCATTGGACTGAGTAATTTTACTCGGCCCGATGAGTCACTCACCGCACGAGCGAATCGCGTCGTCGATCTAGCGTCCGCCACCGACCGCAGCGCAAGGCCATGTCCATCCGTCGCACGATCACCGTTCGTTCGCCCTCGAAGGTGAATCTCGCGCTCGCGGTCGGTGCGCCGTCGCCCGCGCACGGCGGCTTGCATCCGATCTCGAGCTGGATGATCACCGTCGACCTCTTCGACGATCTCACGCTCACGCGACTCGAGGACGACGCACTCTCGATGTACGCGATCCTCTGGGCCGCGGACGCGAAGCGGCGGCGCGAGATCGACTGGTCGATCACGAAGGATCTCGCGGTGCGAGCGCATCAGGCGCTCGAGCGGCACGCGGGCCGCGAACTGCCCGTCAAGCTCAAGCTCGAGAAGCGGATTCCCGTCGGCGGCGGGCTGGGAGGCGGAAGCTCGAACGCCGCGGCGATGCTGCGCGGCGTGAACGAGCTCTTCTCGCTCGGGCTCGAACTCGACGCGCTCGCGACGATCGGCGCGTCGCTCGGCTCCGACGTGCCGTTCCTCGTGCGCGGCGGGAGCGCGCTCGTGCGCGGCGTGGGCGATTCGCTCGAGCATCACGCGCAGATTCCCGAGCTGGACTTCGTGCTCGTCTTCCCGGAAGCATCATGCCCCACGGGTCCCGTCTACGGCGCGTTCGATCGATTGCGCCCCGGCGCGTCGCTCGACGACGCGCGCGTGCGCTCGCTGGTCGACGCCACGATGCCGGGCGCCGGCCGGCCCGGTTCGCTCGCACACGCGGCGCCTTTCAACGACCTCGCCGCGCCCGCGTTCGAGGTCGCGCCGTCGCTTGCGGCGGATGCGCAGCGGATCCAGGCGGTCGTCGAGCGGCCGGTGCATGTGAGCGGAAGCGGATCCACGCTCTTCTTCGTCTGCAACGGGCGCGTGGAAGCGGAGCTGCTCGCCGAGGCCGTCTCGTCGAAGCTCGAACTTCCCGCGATCGCGGTGCGGCCGATCGCAGCGTCCCCGGTACGCTGCTCGACCCCATGACGACGAACCCCTTCGTTCCGGCCGGACTCGACGCCACGCGCTGGGTGAATCTCGATCCGCTCTACCGCGCGTTGCTCGAGCGCCCGCTCAAGTGCGGCGGTTGCCTCGAACAGCTCATTCTCGATCGCAGCGAGCTCGACTCGTGCGCGAGCGAAGCGGAGGCGAACGCCTACATCCGCATGACCTGCCACACGGACGACGAGGCGGCCAAGAAGAGCTACTTTCATTTCGTCGAGCACGTGGATCCGCAGTTGAAGAAGGTCGGATTCGAGCTCGACAAGCGGATCGCCGAGAGTCCGTTCGCGTCGCAGCTCGACCAGGAGCGCTACGGCGTGCTGCTGCGCGCGCTGCGCCGGAACGTGCAGCTCTTCCGCCCCGAGAACGTGCCGCTCGAAACCGAGGTCACGAAGCTCGATCAGCAGTACAGCGAAATCAACGGCGCGATGACCGTCGAATTCGACGGCCGCGAGTTGACCATGCCGCAGATGGCTCGCTACCTCGAGGAGACCGATCGCAGCGTGCGCGAGAAATCATGGCGCCTCACCGCCGAGCGGCGCCTTCGCGACGCGGAGCGCATCAGCGGCATCTACGACCGCATGCTCGAGCTTCGCCAGGCGATGGCGAAGAACGCCGGCTTCAGGAACTTCCGCGACTTCCAGCACGAGCGCATGCATCGCTTCGACTACACGCCCGCCGATTGCGAGCGATTCCACGAGTCGGTGGAGCAGGTGTGGGTGCCGGTGCTGCGGCGCTTGAACGACGAACGCGCCACGGCGCTCGGTCTTCCGGCGCTGCGGCCGTGGGATCTCAAGGTGGACATTCACGGCCGTCCCCCGCTGCGTCCGTTCAAGGACGCGGACGACCTCGTCGATCGCACTTCGAAGGCATTTCATCGCATGGGCGGCGGGCTCGGCGAGATGTTCGATTCGCTGCGAGGCGGCGGCTGCCTCGACCTGGATTCGCGCAAGGGAAAGGCGCCGGGCGGCTACCAGTATCAGCGCCAGTATTCGCGCACGCCGTTCATCTTCATGAACGCGGCGGGACTTCAGCGCGATCTCGAGACGATGGTGCACGAGGCCGGGCACGCGTTCCACTCGATCCTCTGCAAGGGCGATCCGGTGCTCGCGTATCGCGGCAGCCCGATGGAGTTCGCGGAAGTGGCGTCGATGAGCATGGAGCTGCTCACCTTCCCCGTGCTCGACGAGTTCTATTCGGAGGCGGACGCCGATCGAGCGCGGCGCGGGCTGCTCGAGAATCTCGCGACCATGCTGCCGTGGATCGCGCAGATCGATGCGTTCCAGCATTGGATCTACACGCATCCGGGTCATTCGCGCAGCGACCGCTCCGCCGAGTGGCTGCGACTCACGCAGCGATTCGGCTCCAGCGTCGACTACACGGGATTCGAAGAGACGCTCCGCACGAGCTGGCAGCGGCAGCTCCACCTCTTCGGCGTGCCGTTCTATTACATCGAGTACGGAATCGCGCAGCTCGGCGCGCTTCAGTTGTGGCTGCGTTCGCGGCGCGACTCGGCGTCGGCGCTTGCGGGATACAAGAAGGCCCTTTCGCTCGGCGGCTCCAGGCCGCTGCCGGCGCTCTTCGAGGCCGCGGGACTCAGGTTCGACTTCGGTCCGGAGATGATGCGCGAACTTCAGCGCGAAGTGGAGCAGGAGCTCTCGCGCACCGCGTCGAGCGCGGCGCCGACGAACACGGCGGGCGGCGGCGGTCCGAGCGCCGGCGGCAAACCGGCGTCCGCGCATGACCCGCAGCGACGCGCCGGCGCCGCCAGCGTCACCCGCAAGAGCCCGAACGACCGATGAAGCCGGTCATCGTCCTCGGGGCGGGCAAGATCGGCCGCATGGTGGCGCATCTGCTTCAGGGATGCGGCGATTACGCGGTGACGGCCGTCGACATCGACGCCGAGTTCCTGCGCGAAACGGAGCGGCTCGCGCCCGGCGCCAAAGTCGCCGAGGCTCGCTTCGACGACGCCGCCGCGCTCGATCGACTGCTGCGCGGAGCAACGGCGGTCGTGAGCTGCGCTCCGTTTCACTGCAACGAGCTCATCGCCACGCGCGCGAAGGCGGCGGGCGCGCACTACCTGGATCTCACCGAGGACGTGAGGGTCACCAAGAAGATCAAGACGCTGGCGCAGGGCGCGGGCAGCGCGTTCGTTCCGCAATGCGGTCTCGCCCCCGGATTCATCACCATCGCGGCGATGCATGTCGTGGAAGGAATGAAGGAGCTGCACGAAGTCACGATGCGCACCGGCGCGCTTCCCGAGCATCCGAGCAACGCGCTGAAATACAACCTGACCTGGTCGACCGAGGGGCTCATCAACGAGTACATCCAGCCGTGCGAAGCGGTCGTCGACGGACAGCTGGTGCTGGTGCCCGCGCTCGAGGGACTCGAGCGCGTGATGATCGGCGGCATCGAGCTGGAAGCGTTCAACACGAGCGGCGGACTCGGCACGCTCGCCGAAACACTTGCCGGCCGCGTGCGCCATCTCAACTACAAGACGATGCGCTATCCCGGCCACAACGCGGTGATGAAGCTCCTGCTCCAGGATCTTCGCTTTCGCGAGCATCCGAAGGAGCTCAGGCACGTGCTCGAGCGCGCCGTGCCCGGCACGCAGCAGGACATCGTGGCGATCTTCACCAGCGCCGTCGGCATGAAGGACGGGCGCCTCGCGCAGCGCACCTACGCCAAGATCATCCGCAACGGCACGATCGGCGGTCATCACTGGACGGCGATCCAGATCACCACCGCCGCCGGCGTCTGCGCCATGCTCGACCTGCTCGCCGGCGGCAAGCTTCCGTCGAAGGGATTCGTTCGCAACGAAGAGGCGACGTACGCCGACTTCATCGCGAACCGCTTCGGCGTCCATTTCGCGTGACCGACGAAAGGCCCGCGAAGTCCCGGACCGACTGCGTGAACTGCGCCCTCACGCGCCAATGGCCTACTGCGCGAAGGTCCCGCTGATCTCGAGTCCGCCCATCGCGTCGAGCACATGGGTGGTCGCGAGAAGGAGAACGAACGCCGCCGGGCCGAGACGCACGAGCGCCCAGTCGTCGCCCGGAACCACGAACACGAGGATGTTGTTCGTCACCCGCGGGATGATCCCCGAGATGAACCTCATCCTGAACGCGTCGCCGTGCTCCATCGTGTCCCACCGACGATCGGCGAGGGCTGCTGCGCCCATCGATTCAAGATCGGCCCTTCGACTCGCTCGCCGGTACCATGAAAATCCCGCATCAAGTCGCCGATTTTCACGGTGCGGCATGATCGCTCGCGAACAGCGAATCAACTCCTGGCTCGAACCATGCCTGCGGACCCGATGACGAACGAGAGCATCGATGCATTCGTGACCGACGCCCGCGCGCTCGTCGACTGGATCGCGGAGTACATGCGGCGCGTGGAATCGCTGCCGGTGCTGAGCCGCGCGAAGCCGGGCGAGGTGCGGGCGTCGTTGCCGGCGCACGCCCCGGATCGCGGCGAGCCGTTCGAGCGCGTGCTTGCGGATGTCGATCGCGTGATCCTTCCCGGCGTCACGCATTGGCAGAGTCCGAACTTCTTCGGCTACTTCCCGGCGAACGCGAGCGCCCCCGGAATTCTCGGCGACCTGTTGAGCGCCGGACTCGGCGTGCAGGGA